>CAYXDR010000058.1:0-3592 GCA_964463515.1 uncultured Desulfobacteraceae bacterium
CTTTCCGCCCAGCTAACGGCTAATGGCTAACAGCTAACAGCTAACAGTCCTTTAAAATTTAGCCTGAATTATCAACAGCTTAAACATTATAACGGATAAACTGGCAAAGCCAAACTTTAAAAATTTACCATACATTGAAGCTGCATGAAAGGCATAGATTGACTAACAAGCCTGCGCCGGGCTATCATACAGGCCTGGAGCACAGATGCGGTCGGTTTTCAGGTGAGCAGAGAAGGATCGGTTATGCAGGTACAAAACTGGATGAGCACAGGGGTAATTACTGTAACCGAGGACACACCGATAGTCGATGTTATCCACCGGCTTGAAACCCATGGCATCCGTCACATCCCGGTGATACGTGAACGCGGGCTTGTCGGGATGATCACCGAGCAGGATGTGAAAGAAGCCACGCCTTCAAAAACAGCTACGATGACTGCACGTGAACTTTACTGCCTCCTCGCGGAATTGAAAGCCCGTGATGTCATGCAGCCGAATCCGGTCGTGATGCGTCCCTATGAATCGGTGGAACTTGGCGCTCTGCGGATGCTGGAACATAAGGTGACCGGGATGCCCGTTGCCACCGATGAGGGAGAGCTTGTGGGGATCATTTCGCAGGTGGATGTACTGCGTTTTCTCGTATCCATAACCGGCATCTACCAAAGAGGCGTTCAATTCGGTTTCAATCTCGAAGACCGCCCCGGAAGCATCCGGGACGTGGCTGATGTCATACGGAGGGAAAATGCCCAGATTATAAGCATTCTCAGCAGTACAGACACGGCTGATGAAGGATACCGGCATGTGTTCATGCGCATTAAACCGATATCCGACAATGCCCTTGAACGCTTGATAGCTTCGCTCAACCGGAAATTCATGGTGCTTTACGCCGCAAAGGACCCTATTGACAAGATTTGAGGATCAGGCCAGGATTTGCACCAGGGTGCACTTAATTCGAGAGTGCCTGGAGCCCCGGACGCGATGCTGCCAGGCCTTATATCGAGGATTTTTACTCATTCCGGGCTTGGGTTGAGGAAACCCGGAAGGAGAATTTTGTTTAAACCAGGAGACCGTTTAATGACAGATGACCCTTTGGATATACCTTTAAATAAATTTTCCACCCCTTCATTTCTCACCGACATAAGTTTCGATTCATTCGATATTCCTGAAACAATCAGGGCGGGCATCAAGGATGCCGGCTACACCCACTGTACGCCGATACAGGCCAAGGTATTGCCCATTTCCCTGGAGGGAAGGGATGTCGCAGGCCAGGCCCAGACCGGCACAGGTAAGACCGCTGCATTCCTGGTCACGGTTTTCACCCGTCTTACGGAAATGAGAGACCGAAATCCGTCAAACCCGGCGGCCTTTATAGTGGCTCCTACCAGAGAGCTGGCAATTCAGATCTTTGAGGAGGCGGAGCTGATCGGCAGGTATACGGGGCTGCGAATCGCCAGGATCGTCGGGGGGATGGATTACAAAAAACAGGCCGAGATACTGCGGCGGGGGTCGGATATAGTAATATGCACTCCGGGTAGGATAATCGATTATATGAAACAGAAGGTTTTCGATCCGCATGACGTCCGGGTTCTTGTGATCGACGAAGCCGACCGGCTTTTTGACCTGGGATTCACCAAGGACATGCGCTATATCCTTCGCAGACTCCCCCATTATGACGCCCGGCAGACTATGCTTTTTTCCGCGACCCTTTCCTACCGGGTCATGGAGCTGACTTATGAGTATATGAACCTGCCGGAAGTCATTACCATTGCTCCCGAGCAGTTGACCGTGGAAGGGATCGAGCAGAGCCTGATTCATGCCGGCAAAAATGAAAAGCTGCCCCTCCTGCTGGGTATCCTGGAAAGAGAGGACTGGAGCAGGGTGCTGATTTTCCTGAACACCAAGGCCGGGGTGGAATGGCTCACTGCCAAGCTCAGGGGCAACGGTTACCCGGCCGAGGGCATTACCGGCGATCTGCCACAGAAACAACGCCTTAAACTGATGAGAAATTTCAAAAACGGCGATATCAAAATATTGCTTGCCACCGACGTTGCCTCTCGGGGTATACATGTCGAGGATATAAGTCATGTGATCAATTATGATTTGCCCCAAGACAGTGAAAATTATGTTCACAGGATCGGGCGCACGGCCAGGGCTGGAAAAACCGGGAAGGCCATTTCGATTGCATGCGAGGAATACGTGTATCACCTGGAAGCACTTGAAAACATGCTCGGTTACAAAATCTCTACCATATGGCCTGAGCCTGATTGGTTCAAGGAAGATTCCTGCGGCCGGGTCGAACGCCGACGCAAACCAGGGGGGATAGGGTCGCGCGGCAGAAGCCGCAGGCCTGTCCGACGGGCCGGCTCGGGTAAAAACGCGGTTGCCCGCAATACCGAAAAGAAAAACACGGACAAAAGTTCCAAGTCGAAAAGGAGGGGAAAGAGAAGGAAACCTTCGAAAAGCCTTCCGGCGCAGGAATAGAAGGGAGCAAAAGCGAGTTAAGTATCGTAATTAAACGCAAACATGACAAATCCGACTGGAGGTAGCCATGGAATTTGAAAGTTTCGAAAAAATAATTGAATTTGCAATTGAGAAAGAACAGGAGGCTGTGCGGTTTTACGAAGAGCTCAGCTCTCAGGAGGCCTATGCCGCGGGAAAGGAGAGATTCGTGGAGTTTGCCGCCGAGGAGCGCAAACACGAGGAGATGCTCCGCAACTTCACCAAGGAAAATCTGGCGCATGCCGAGGCTGCACCTGTCCCCAACCTCAAGCGCAGCGATTACGCCGTGGATTTCAACTATTCTCCCGGCCTACCTTATTCGGACGTGTTGATGCTCGCCGCAAAACGGGAAGAGAAGGCATTGGCGCTTTATTCGGACCTGGCAGGCAAGGCGGAAAGCGAGGAATACAGGAATATGTTTGAGTTTCTGGCCCGAGAGGAGGCCAAACACAAACTTGCCCTGGAGACGATTTTGGACGACCATATGGCGAAGATCGGCGATTGATCCTTTAGGAGATTTCCATCCCGGTTCCCGGGTTCGTGTGTTAAAGCGGGGCTTTTCGTGCCAGGCATTACCATTTACAACAGCAACCGGCTCGAAGTGCTCGCCGGGGCGCTGAGTGATATTCTCCGGTATCCACCGGGTGATTCCGTTCTGAGCCGGGAAGTCGTGATGGTGCAGAGCAGGGGTATGGAAAGATGGCTGCGCATGCGGCTCGCAGAAGCCCATGGCATCTCCGCCAATATATGGTTTCCTTTCCCCAACCGTTTTTTTCAGAGCATCTTTTCCGAAATTTTTCCCGACCGGCATCGAACCGAGCTCTTTACTCCGGATGTGGCCGCTTGGCGCATCATGGAAATTCTTTCCGCATGCACGGAAAACCCGGAATTCGGAAGCCTTTACGATTACTTGAACAGCGGTGCCGATAATCTCAAGTGTTTTCAGTTGAGTTTTTTGCTCGCCGACACTTTCGATCAGTACCTTCTTTTCAGACCTGAAATGGTGTTCGAATGGGAAAAGGGGGAGGAGAAGCATTGGCAGGCCGATCTATGGCGCATGCTGGGGTTAAGTGAAGGTGCTATTGAAAATATTATC
>CAYXDR010000058.1:3602-11240 GCA_964463515.1 uncultured Desulfobacteraceae bacterium
GATCTATGGCGCATGCTGTCAGCCGGCCATGAATCGGAGCACCGGGCGGCCGTTGCCCGTGATTTTCTATCCATGATCGATAGGGGTGAATTCTCCACGGACGTTTTCCCTCCGCGACTGTCTGTTTTCGGTATTTCCGCCCTGCCAAGATTCCACATGGAGCTGCTTGCGGGCATCGGTAATGTGATCGATGTCAACCTGTTTCTGATGAACCCGTGCATGGAGTACTGGGGTGATATCGTGAGCGAAAAGGTCATGCTTTCCGGCCGGAGGCGGGTTGCAGAAACCGGTACGGCCGTGGCCGACCTTTATGCCGAAACCGGCAATCCTCTTCTTTCATCGCTAGGAATCCTTGGAAGGGATTTTTTTGATTCGATCGGTGACCTGCCGCACGGTGCACGGGATTTTTTTGAAGAGCCTGGAACGGACTGTCTCCTGCATTGCGTTCAATCCGACATACTTCACATGTTAAACCGAAAGGCAAACGGGGACAGGAAATGCATTCCGGCATCCGATCGCTCCGTTCAAATACATGCATGCCACAGCCCGATGCGGGAGGTCGAAGTGCTTCATGATGTTCTGCTGGATCTTCTGGACCGCCACAAAGATCTGGCGTGCGAAGACATCGTTGTGATGACGCCGGATATCGAGACTTATGCACCGTTTGTTCGTTCAGTGTTCGAAAAGGATGCAGGAGGGGGGGCGTCGATTCCATTCTCGATCGCGGACCGGAGCCTGTGCAGGGAAAGCTCGTCGGCGCGCACATTGCTGAAAATATTAGAGCTTTCCGGTGGCCGCTACACGGGCGCCGAGATCGTTGATATCCTGGAATCTGGTCCTGTGGGTGCCAGGTTTGAAATACAGGGCGAGCAGTTGAGTATTGTGAAGCGCTGGATCAGGGATGTCCGCATACGCTGGGGAATAGACGGAAGCTGGAAAGCCGGTGCGGGTCTTCCGGCTTTCGAAGAAAACACCTGGCATTTTGGAATATCAAGGATGCTTCTCGGTTATGCTCTTCGCGGGCGGGGAGAAAGGACATTTAGCGGCATATCCCCATACGACGATATCGAAGGACAGGATGCCGAGTTGCTCGGAAGATTTTGTACCTTTCTGAAGCGGTTGTTTACATTCACCACGTCATTCCGCGATTCCAGGACCCCCGAGCAATGGGCGTGCGATCTGGAAAGCCTTCTGGAAAGCCTTTTTTCGAGCAGTGAACCTTTTTCCGCCGAGCTGCGGCTTCTGAGGGGCTCGCTGCGGGAAATCGCCGGGGCCTCACGGGCCGCAGGTTTTTCGGCTACGGTGGATCTGGCCGCTTTTAAATGGCTCCTTGCTCGAAAGCTCGATAAAACCGAATACGGCAGCGGTTTTATATCGAGAGGTGTTACCTTTTGCGCCATGCTTCCCATGAGAAGCATCCCTTTCAGGGTTGTATGCCTGATGGGGTTGAACGGGGATGCCTATCCCAGGAGGTCAAGCCCCCCGGGTTTTGACCTGATGGCCCGCCGGCCCCGGAGGGGAGACAAGTCCAGGCGTGCGGACGACCGCTATCTGTTTCTGGAGGCGCTGCTTTCGGCGAGGGACGTGTTTTACTTGAGTTATGTAGGCAGAAGTATGCGCGACAACGGTTCAATACCGCCTTCGGTGGTTGCAAGCGAACTTTTGGACTACATTTCAGAGAGTTTTACCGGTCAAGCCGAGATAATGGAACAGGTGGTCGTAAACCACCCGCTGCAGCCCTTCAACTCCGGTTATTTCCGGGCCGGAGGCCGTTTGTTCAGCTATTCGACGGAATCCTTTGAAGCAGCCAGGGCCTTATCCGGCCACAGGACCAGGCCGGCTCCTTTCATGTCCGTCGGAATACAGCCCTCGGAGTCCGAGCCGCAGGCGGTATCCATGGAAGACCTGTACTCCTTTTTTTCGAACCCTGCACGTCATCTTATAAAAAAGCGGCTTGGCGTAACCCTGGATGATCCATCCTTTGTTTTCGAGGAACGGGAGCCTTTCGCTGTTGAGGGCCTCGACTTGTACAGATTCGAAAACCGTCTCCTTTCGTGGCTTCTGGAAGAAAAGGACCCCTCGGTTTTGATGGAACTTGTGCGCAGTGAAGGTATTTTGCCGCATGGAAACATAGGAGTCGGTTTTTTCAAGCGTAAGGTTGCAGAAGTGGAAGCCTTCACCCGACGTCTACGTGCTTTTACCGGGAAGCGTGGTATGCTCCCGCTGGAAGTTTCCCTCGCGGTTTCAGGTTTCGACCTGACCGGTTCCATCGACAGGATCAGTGAGGATGGAATTTTTGACTACCGCTACTCTGTGATAAAGGCATCAGACATGGTACGTGCATGGATAAAGCACTTGGTGCTGTGTCTTTCCTCCCCCGCCGGGGTAAGGAAAAGAAGCGTGATTGCAGGGCTTCCCGAAAAAAAGCGAGGAGGCAAGGATTGGGCGGCCCGCTATTTTGATGAACCATCTGAACCGAAAGCTTTTCTCGTGAGCCTGCTTGGTTTATACCGCGAGGGTTTAAGCAGGCCTGTACCCTTTTCCCCAGAAGTTTCCTGGGCCTATATGACTAGCCGGGCCAGGGGTCTGCCTGAGAAAGATGCGCTGGAGCGAGCGAGGCATAAATGGGACGGTTCAATGAAGTCAAGGGGGGCTGCTGAAGATCCATATAATGATCTGTGTTTCAAGGATACAGGCCTCGTGGCACTGCCGGGTTTCACGGATGTGGCGGCCCGGGTGCTGGGCCCTCTTATTTCCTGCATGGAGGAAATGAATTGAGCGGATCCAAGTCTATGTCCAGCAGGGATTTCGATCTTCTTTCCACGCCGCTTGAGGGTTCCACACTTATAGAAGCCAGCGCCGGTACCGGAAAGACCTACACACTGACTTCGGTTTTATTGAGACTGGTCGCCGAACAGGGCCTTACCATCGACCGAATCCTGGTCGTGACATTCACTGAGGCGGCCGCCTCTGAACTTAAGGAAAAGATCCGTAAGGTACTTTGGTCCGCGTGCCGGGAGATCGAAGGGATACCTTCAGGAGACAGGTTCCTGTCTGAGTTCGCCGCTGCAGTTTCAGAGCCGGGACTCGCTGCAGCCCGGCTGCGCGAGGCTGTTGCTTCCTTCGATCTCGCGGTGATATGTACCATCCACGGATTCTGCCGCAGATTGCTCCAGGACAATGCCTTTGAGAGCGGACGCACATTCGAGATGGAACTGGAAGGAGACCAGAAGGATGTGTTGCGAAGTGTGGTCGATGATTTCTGGCGTACCCGCATATACAGGGAAAGCAGCCTTTTTATTTCGTATTTGATGGAGCGTTCGTCCGGCCCGGAAGCGATAGCCAGGGTGATTGAAAATATACCGAAAGGACCCTTCACCCGGCTGACTCCGACGTCGGGTATTCCAGATACTTCGGCTGCTGAACATTTTTTCATCTCCTCGTTCAGGCTGTTGAAAAAGGCATGGCTGGAGTCCGGAAAACAAGCGGCCCGGCTGCTGAAAACCAGCGAAGCACTGAAGCGGAATATATACCGGCCCGAATCTATTTCCGGGCTGATCGAGAAAATGAACCGCTATCTAGATCAAAAAGAAGCTAGCATGTCTTTGTTCGACGGATTCGATAAATTCACTTATTCGAAGATATCCGCTTCGTGCAAGAAGGGAAGGTGTTTTCCCCGGGACCCGTTTTTTGATGCCTGCGAAATGCATCTCGATGAATACCGTCGACTCGAGGAACTGTTTACCGAAAAACTGGTCGGGCTCAGATTCCAGGCATTTGCATTCGTTGATGATACTTTGAGGCGGCGCAGGTCCGAAACAGGGAAGCTTTCGTTCGACGATCTTCTTCTGGAGATACACGACGCGCTATCCGGTCCGGGCGGCACCGGACTTGCCAGGGCCGTCAGGGAATCTTTCGGGGCTGTGCTGATAGATGAATTTCAGGACACAGACGCAATCCAGTGGTCCATTTTCAAGCGTATTTTTCACGGCAGGGGTCCGAGGCTGTTCATGATAGGAGACCCGAAGCAGGCGATCTACGGCTTCCGGGGAGCGGATGTCTTTGCCTACATGCGCGCCGCAGGGGAGGCGGAAAAAAGATATACGCTGCGGACCAACTGGAGATCGGAACCGGGCCTTCTTTCGGCTGTGAATACTCTTTTCGGACGCGGCCGGCGGGCGTTTGTTTTCAAGGACATTGCATATAGTCCCTCCTCTCCTGCAAAGCGCTCTTCGGGCGACGGGCAGGGGTCAGGCGGGTGCCCGTTTCATATCTGGTTTCTGAGGCCGGAAGGCGGCAAGCCACTGGAGACAAAGGAAAAGGCCCGAAGGTGGATCGCCGAAGCAGTATCCAGCGAGATAGTCCGCCTTATTGAATCGGGAAGGGCGGACCGTGGATTGATCGACGGCGAGCCAGTGTCCGAGCGGCATATCGCTGTGCTGGTGCGGACGAACAAAGAGGCCGAGATGATGCAGGACACCCTTAGACGCTACGGGGTTCCCAGCGTTCGGCATCAAACCGGGAATGTGTTTAAAACCAGAGATGCGATGGAGCTTCGAAGGCTCCTGTCGGCCGTAGCGGAGCCCCGGGATGGCGGGCTTCTGCGGGCTGCGTTGAGCACCGGCCTTTTGGGCTGGCGCGGAGAGGACCTGGCCGGTCTTGATGCCGATTCCGGGCAATGGGAAGATATTGTGGAGTTGTTTCAGGGTTATAACCGGATTTGGCACGAACAGGGTTTTATACCCATGATGCGCCGGGTGCTTGCCCAACACCGGATTTTACCCCGAGCTGTGTCTCTCCTTGGCGGCGAGCGCAGTGCAACAAACCTGCTGCACCTGTCGGAGCTCTTGCAAAGGGCCTCTACTGAGAGGCGGAATCCCGAGGCGTTAATAAAATGGTTTTCCGAAAATATGGAAGGCGGCACCACCGAGGAGGACGAACACTTGGTCAGGCTTGAAAGCGACAAGGACGCTGTTACTTTAGCCACAATTCATAAGAGCAAAGGCCTCGAATACCCGATCGTATTCTGTCCGTTCTGCTGGGAGGAGTCCAGAGCCAGGAGAGAACCGCCGGTGACCTTCCATGATCCAGAAGGGGATTTCGAACTCGTGGCCGATATAGGTGAAAATTTCGATCAGCTCCATTTGAAGCTTGCCGAAGAAGAACTGCTGGCGGAAAATTTGAGACTGCTCTATGTAGCACTTACGCGGGCCAAAACAGCATGTTATTTTGTCTGGGGGTCGATTTCCCGCACCGGGACATCCGCGCCTTCATGGCTTTTTCACAGGCCCTGCCCTCCGCCCGAAACCGATGTCGTTGAAGCTCTAGATGCAAGGTACCGTTGTCTTTCTCCTGAGACTTTGGAAGAGGAAGTAAGGGATGCGGCTGCAGGGGCCTCTGAAGACATAGAAGTCGTTCCGCTGCCAAGCGATTTCGGGGTATTTTTGAGTCCGGAGAAAGGGAGCAAGGAAGAATTTTCGCCCCGGATTTTTACAGGCCACATTGACTCCGAATGGCGCATTGCGAGTTTCTCTTCGCTTGTGCTGGGTGCCCGTTCTGCTCCGGAAGAGCCGGATTATGACGAGGCGGATGTCGGGTCGGCGGTCCTGGCAGAGCCGGAAGCGGTCATGCCGGGCGAACCGTTTGGAGATATGTTCTCTTTTCCCCGCGGGGCCCGGGCAGGGTCGTTTCTTCATGAAGTGCTCGAACATACCGATTTCACCGCGGTGGATAATCGCGAAACCGCAGAGATGATCCGTGAGAAATGCGGGGTTCACGGCTTTGACTCCCGTTGGGCCGGGTCAATCGAGGGCATGCTGAAAGAGCTGACCTCGACACCGCTTTCCATGGATCTTCCAGGATTCACCCTTTCGGACCTGGGCTTCGGGGATAGAATAAATGAAATGGAATTCATGTTCCCTTTGGCCAGGATAACCCGGGAAAGCCTGAAGACCGCTTTCCGGAATCAGGCTGGCATGTTTCGGGAGAGGGTGCCGGAGACGATCGGGCGGCTTCAATTCTCCCCGGCAAAAGGGTTCATGAAGGGGTTCATCGACATGGTTTTCCGGCGGGAAGGCAGGTTCTATCTCGTGGACTGGAAATCCAACTTTCTAGGAGAAAGAATCCAGGATTACCACCGGGACCGGCTCGATCAGGCTATGGAGACCGGCTATTACGTCCTTCAATACCATATCTACGCTGTAGCTCTTGATAGGTATCTGTCGCTCAAAATGCCGGACTACCGATACTGCGAGCATTTCGGCGGTGTTTTCTATGTATTTCTGAGAGGAGTCAAGCAGGATGCCGGGCCTGACTACGGTATATTCCGGGACAGGCCCCGGGAAGAAACGATAGAGGAATTGGGGTCATGCCTGCTCGGGGTAAATTCGGGAAAGGAGTCCGGAGAATGAATCCGGAGGTTTTGTTTGATAAATTTTATTCCACCGGCCTTTTTTCAGACATCAACCTGCATTTCGCAGAGTTTCTGGCCGGACGTTGCGGCGGAAGCCCGGAAGTGTTTTTTGCCGCCGCTTTTGTGAGCCGGGCATCCTCCGAAGGCCACATATGCATCGATCTCGAAAACCTGGAAATACCCGAAGAGATCGCAGAAATTGCCCCAGAGGCCTGCAGGGACGCCGGTTTATGGGAGCAATCTCTTACAAAAAGCGGTGCAGCCGTGGGGCCTGGCGGGTTTGCGCCTCTGGTGATCGAAAAGCCGGCGATGCTGTATCTTTACAGGTACTGGGAGTACGAAAGGGATCTGGCCGAAATCCTTGTCACTCGGGCTCAGGAGCCTCCGGGAAAGGATGTGTTGGCGGTGTCCGCGCGGGCGATCGAAGGTTTCATGCAGGGAAAAGTATGTTCGGAGCCGGACTGGCAGCGTGTTGCAGCATGCACCGCTCTGCTTAAAAAATTATGCATTATTTCGGGTGGGCCAGGCACGGGGAAAACTACCGTGGTCGGGGACATAATTTCTTTGGCGTTTTCAGTAGACCAGGAGGTTTTGCCCCGAATCGCGCTGGCCGCTCCCACAGGAAAGGCTGCTGTACGTCTCCAGGAAGCTGTGGGTGAGAAGCTTTCCTCTCTTGGGTTGCCTGTGTCGGAAATACCCATTGCGTCGACTATTCATCGTCTCCTGGGATCGGTGCGGGGCACCCCCTATTTTCGACACGATGAGGCAAACCGGCTTCCCTACGACCTCGTCGTCATTGATGAAGCTTCAATGGTGGATCTTGCATTGATGTCAAAACTGCTCCGGGCTGTGCCTGAAAGAGCGCACTTGGTGATCCTTGGCGATAGAAATCAGCTTTCTTCTGTTGAACCAGGTTCGGTACTCGGTGATTTGTGTGGACCGGGGGACATGAACCGATTCTCAGCTTCCTTTATTGAGGCGTTGTACCACTTGGGCGTATTTCCCAGCGGCAGGGCGGCTTTGATGAAGCCCCACTCCTCCGGGCCTCTTCTTGACTGTGTAGTCGAGCTGCAAACGAGTCACAGGTTCGGCGAGGCGAGCGGCATAGGGAAAATCAGCCACGCAGTGAAGGTCGGAAAGGGCAAGGAAGCATTCGACATGCTTGCAAGCGGTGCATTTCCCGATGCCAAATGGAAAAACCTCCCGGTCGGGGATCAATTCGCTTC
>CAYXDR010000059.1:0-1449 GCA_964463515.1 uncultured Desulfobacteraceae bacterium
CATATTTTTAAGTTCTCCCCGAGAAAGACTTTGTATTCCCTGCCGGGGCGGTTTTGAGCGCCGATAAGGAAAGGGGCACCACCGAAATTCAAATGAAAGTTTTTGCTTTTGCCCTGGAGTTCCCCGCTCGACCTGCCGTCTCCCCCGATGAATCTCCCGCAGCCAACCCCCCGTCCCCGCCTCTACGCGACTGGAGGCCTGACTTTGAGGCGACTGTGTTTTAATCGGGGTCGGAATCGGTATCGGCAGTTTTTAAAGTAGTTCTTTTATTCCGCCCAGCTAACGGCTAACAGCTAACGGCTAACAGCTAACGGCTAACAGCTAACGGCTAACAGCTAACAGCTAATGGCTAATAGCTAACACGGTTTCGGCGGCTTCGTGGGGCATGGTTGTTTTGACTTTTGGCCACGATTGATTTTGCTTCCGTTGACACCCCCGGACCGTGTTGTTAATATAATTTTTTTAAATTGTGACGGTTTCGCCAAAAGTCCAAATGCTGTTCCGTGCTTGATTTTTCGTGTTTTGGAGGTACTGCCGGTCCGCCTGACTTCTCTAAGATCCGTCCCGCAAGGCCAAAGAGGTTTTAACGTAATCTTCCTTTCAGGGAATTATTTCAAATGCAGAAGGATTTGGTGGTACGGGTGAGGAAATGCATGGTGGAACCGAATCGTAACGTGCCCTGTCGGTTTTGCCGTGAAGGCCGGCGCGGGTGTGGGATGCAGGTGCCATATGCCGGTCTATGAGTATACTGCTCTGGACAGAAAAGGAAAAAACACCAGGGGTATTGTGGATGCCGACAGCCCTCAGGCTGCCAGGCAGAAGCTTCGGGCAAGCGGCGTTTACCCGGTTGAAGTGAGGCAGAGCGGATCAAAGCAGAAGGAAATTTCCGGCAGATCTATTCCGTTGTCTGTGCATTTTTCGAGGGTCGGCTCGGCAGAGGTGACGGCGGCCACCCGGCAGTTGGCTATACTTATCGGGGCAGGGGTAAGCCTTGTCGCTGCGCTCGATGCCTTGATGGCCCAAAGCAGCAACTCTGCTTTCACCCGGGTTTTGGCGCAAGTGAAGGAGTCGGTCAATGAAGGCAACAGCCTTGCACATGCGCTTTCTGAACATCCTAAATTGTTTTCTCAGATATACGTAAACATGGTCCGCGCGGGAGAAGCTTCCGGTTCGCTGGATCTGGTCCTGGCACGGCTTGCCGATTTCAGTGAGAGTCAACAGGCTTTTACAAGCAAGGTCAAGGCGGCTCTGGCATATCCTGTTCTGATGATGATTATCGGTTCCTTGATTCTCTTTTTTCTAGTAACATTCATTGTACCAAACATTACACGGATATTTGTGGAAATGGAGCAGACCCTGCCGCTTCCCACTGTACTTCTTATGGGAGCCGGCAGTTTTCTCAAGTCCTTTTGGTGGCTCCTGGCAGGATTAGCGGCGGCAGTAGCCGTT
>CAYXDR010000059.1:1459-10982 GCA_964463515.1 uncultured Desulfobacteraceae bacterium
GCTTGTTAAGAGCAGTAGAGGCAGGCGGATCTGGGATGAAATGCGTCTCAGGGCACCGCTGATGGGGGGCATCCACATCCGAATGGCCATGGCACGTTTTGGAAGAACCCTCGGGAGCCTTCTTAGGAGTGGCGTTCCCGTGCTGACGGCAATGAAAATCGTGCGCAATATAGTCAATAACAATGTTATCGCTGAAGCCATAGACGATGCAATGGAGAATATCGGGCAGGGCACAAGCATAGCCGGACCCCTTTCGCACAGCAGGTGGTTCCCACCCATGGTGGTTCAAATGATTTCAGTGGGTGAGCAGAGCGGGGAGCTGGAGAGTATGCTCGATAAAATTGCTGATGTTTATGAACGCGAAGCTGAAGGCAGATTGACTGCGATGACTTCTATGCTGGAGCCTGTAATGATACTTGTAATGGGGGTTGTCGTCGGGTTCATTGTGATTTCGATATTACTCCCGATTTTCGAGATGAACCAGATGATCAGATAAAAAATATGCAGAGAGGGCGGGGAAAGAATTTGAAAACGAGAAGGATGTGCCGGCGCAACAGGGGTTTCACCCTGATCGAACTCATGGTTGTTATCGTTATTCTGGGAATTCTGGCAGGACTTATTGTTCCCAGAATCATGGGAAGGCCGGAAGAAGCACGAAGGGTGAAGGCAAGAGTGCAAATAGAAAGCATTGAAACTGCCCTCAAGCTCTACAAGCTCGACAACGGCATTTATCCATCCACCGAGCAGGGGCTTGAGGCACTGGTGGAACCCCCCAGTGTCGGGAAGCTGCCCAGGAAGTGGAGGGACGGAGGTTACCTGGAAAAGGGGAGGGTTCCGCAGGACCCTTGGGGAAATGATTATGTTTACCTTTCTCCGGGGTTGCATGGAGACTTCGACCTGATGTCCTATGGGCCTGACGGGGAACCTGGAGGGGAAGGAGAAGACGCGGATATCAACAACTGGGAAATTGATTAGCGGCCTTATTGCCGCATCCGGAGGTCTGCACTTGATCCGGCGAAACATGCGGGGCTATACTCTTGTCGAGTTGATCGTTGTAATTGTGCTCGTCGGGTTGATAGGGGCATTGACGCTTCCGCGGCTGCCCGAAAATCTCCTGTCTGATGCTTTAAAGGCTTCCACCCGTCGCCTGGCCTCGGTTATGCGCGAACTCAGAAGCGAAGCGCAGCTCCAGCATAAGAATTTTTTCCTTCGATTTGATCTGGATGCGGGAACCTATTGGATAGAGGCCGGTGATATGAACATGGATGACCGTGCGCTTGCACGTGAAAACGGCTTCCTGCTTCGCGGAGGGGCCCGGATATCGGGTGTGTGGTTGCATGGCCAAGGCACCGTTGTAGAAGGGGAGACAGCGGTTGCTGTTACACGAAAGGGCTACGTCCAGCCCTCGGCAATCCATTTGACCGATGGTGCCGGGAGGAAGTTCACTCTGAGGTTTAGGCCGTTTTTGTCAAAGGAAGAGATCTACGATGAATATGTTGATTTCAGGGAATGGTAACTGGACAGATGCGGGGTCCGGTATGATGCATGGGCCGCGTATTCGGAAATGGGGACGGTAAGCCCGGCATGAAGAACCTGGCAGAAGGCTTCACCCTTTTGGAAGTGATGGTGGCGCTGGCAATGGTGGCCATTGCTCTTACCGCGGTGCTCGGCTCACAGAGCCAGGGGGTGTCTCTTGCCGCAGAGGCAAGGTTTTCTACAACCGCACCGCTGCTGGCTCATTCCATCCTTGCGCGTTACGAAACCATGGACCCGCAGGAATTGATGGACTCATCCGGGAATTTCGGGGATGATTTTCCCTGCTACGTGTGGGATGTGTCGATTGAGAAGCCGTTTTTCCACGACCCGTTGAATGTGGCTGACTATTTGAGGCGCGTTGAGGTGGTTGTTGCCAGGGAAGGCATAGCCGGCTTGCGTTATACCCTGTGGAGATATTTGTATGTGCCTGCAAATCAGTTATAGAACAGCGGGCAGATGAGATGTGTCGCCGAAATGACCGGATGATACCGAGGGCACGCCCTTGCGAAAAGGGTTTTACCCTGCTCGAAATTCTTATCGCCGTCTCCATGACTGCGGTTCTGCTTTCGGTTTTGTTCGGCACTTACGCCGCGAGTCTTGGGCTGATGGAAAAGGTCGGGGCCGAGACTGCAGTCTATGATATGGCACGAGTGGCTCTTGACCGCCTCAGCGAGGATTTGGAGTCTTGTTTTCTACATTCTGCGCCTGCTGGATCGGAGGATGGGTTTTTGCGCGTATTCGGGGCTTTTGAGGGAAGAGACAGGACCGTAGGCGGATATGACGGAGATTGTCTCCGCTTCCTTTCGAGGGCCAGGGTGGTGCTGGACGGCACTGGTGGCCTCCCTGTTGAATCCGAGATCATCTATGATGCAAGGCAGCAGGAATCCGGGAATTCGTTGGCCCTTTATAGGGTGGATACACCGTTCGGCACCGAAGCCCCGGATGAAAACACCGGCGGATATATTCTCTGCGAGAAGTTGATCGGCGTTAATTTCACCTACCACCGGGGGGACGAGGAACTCGACAGCTGGGATTCAACAGAGGATGAGACATCCGGAAAGCTACCCGATCGTGTTACGGTTAAACTTGTTTTCGAGGATCCAGCGTCACCTGAGGCGCCTTTGATCTTCACAACCGATGTGGCGATCCCGAAGACAAGGCGGTACAATGGCAAAACGACTTCGTGAGAACAAAGGATTCGCTCTTTTGCTGGCGGTTATGGTAATCGCCGTGCTGGTGGCCTTGACCCTGGAATTCAACGCCTCAATGCGCGATGAGCTGACGGCGGCAATCAATGTTCACGACGGGATTACGCTGAAGTCAACGGCCGGATCAGGGGTGGCCCTTGCCATGGCGGTGCTTAAGGAACATGCAGCATCGGCGGAAGCGGACACTGTGCTGGATGCCTGGGCGGACAAGGGCCTGTTGAGTTCTCTGTTAAGTTCTCTGTGCAGGGATGGAAGAGGATCGTTGCAGGTGATCGATGCATCCCGCAAAATCAATGTCAACAAACTTGTAGATGAAAACGGAGTAGCAAACGAGCGCTACAGGCATCTTTTTAAGCGGTTTTTGAGCTTCGATGCTTTCAAATTGGGTACAGAAGAAATAGAAAACATTCTTGACGCGGTCACGGATTGGCTGGACCCTAACGATGATGTAACACGGTTCGGTGCCGAGAATTCCTACTATATGTCCCTTGAAAAGCCTTACAGATGCAGAAACGGTCCCATGGAAAGTATAGAAGAGATTTTGCTGGTGAGAGGCGTCAGCCCCGAGATTTTTTATGGAACTGAGGACATACCCGGTATCGCACCGTTTTTGACGGTGTACGGCGACGGCAAGGTGAACATTAATACTGCACATCCTGTGATTCTTCGGTCTCTTTCAGACCGGATGGATTTTGAAACGGCCCGGGAAATGGCATATTTCAGGGAAAATGACTACGCTGAACTCAGCGATCCCTTGTGGTATAAGCAGGTGCCCGGCATGGCGGACATCACACTGGATTCGGCGGTTGTTTCGGTGGTATCGTCGCATTTTGAAGTTTTTTCCGAAGGAGCAAAGGATGAAATGCGAAGAGCCGTGGCCGCCGTGGTTGAAAAGTCCGACAGAAAGGTTCATCTCGTATCCTGGAAGGTGGAATGAGCGGATTCGAACGAAATCATGAAACGGTGCAATGAACTTCAATGCCAGGAAAAATTCTAGGACTCCAAATTGATGACGACGCTGTTAGCGCGGTGTTGGTGAAAAGCGGATTCAGGGAGACGCGCATCATAGGCTGTGGTCGTGTTCCACTGGGGGAAGGCGGCCTGGACGAGGCCCTCGGGGCCTTGGCCGGCGGTATGGATTTGCGCAACGATGCAGCCGTGGTTTCGATACCATCCGGAAAAGCTGCGTTTCACTCAATCGAAATGCCATTTTCCGATGTTAAGAAAATACGGCAGGCGCTGCCTTATGAAATGGAAACCCTGATGCCGTTTTCAGTGGAAACAAGGGTGACGGACTTCATAATTCCTGGAGTCGGATCTGAATCCGTTGTCCTGGCCGCGTCGGTTTCTTCCGAAACAATAGCCGAAGTTTTGGCATGCCTTAGGCATAGAGGCCTGGATGCACAAGTTTTGGATATCGGGTGCGTTCCCACCGCAGCCTGGCTTCTGCGCAGGGAACAAAGCCCTGACAACGGGCTTTTTCTCCATATCGGCCCCAGGCGGCACACGATGGTGCTTTTCCTCAAGCGCCGCGTTGTGCTCGTCAGGACCCTCGGAGCCGGGGTGAACGATGGAAATCCCTTTGGAATGCTTACCTCCGCCGATGTGTCCGGGATCGATGACCCGGAGGGCTTCAGGCGCAGGGCAGAGCAGGTCTTGAGCGAAGCAGCGAGGCATGTACTTACTACTTTGCATGCATTCAAGGCTATGTCCGGACTGCCTGCCGTGGTGGACAAAATCTATTTTTCCGGACCAGGAGCGTTGTTTCCGGAAACAGGCTCAATCCTGGAGCAGTACACAGGCCTTTGTGCCGAACCTGTCGATGTTCGTTCAGATAAAAGCGTAAGCATGGAAAAAGGCTCGGCCGATGTATGGTCATCCCCCCTTATGAACGGTGCTTTGGCCCTTACTTTGAGGGATTCAGGAACCGGCAGGACCTTCGATTTCAGAAAAGATGCATTTGAAATAAAGACTCCCCTGCTCGGTTCTTTGCGACGTCTCAAGACGGCAGGGATTCTCGCTGTTGTGTTTCTGCTGCTTTGGGGAGCCGACGCGGGCCTGGACTACTCACGCCTGAAGGGCGACTATGATGCCCTCGGCGAAGCCATGGAACAGGTTTTCAAGCAGACCTTTCCCGAAGTTACCCGTATCGTGGATCCTCTTCAGCAGATGAAGGCGACGGCCATGAGGGAGGCGGAGTCCGGGTCCCTGGCGCCGGGGGCAGGAACAGATACTGAAGTGTTGGGTTTGATCAGGGAGATATCAGAGCGCATTCCTGAAGAGATGAATGTTCGAATAACGGCTATGACTATAGATCCGGAAACCGTCAGAATTAGCGGTCGAACAAGTGATTTCAACATGGTTGACGGAATAAAAAGCAGCCTGGATCCCTCCGCATATTTCCAGGGTGTAACCATATCCTCAGCCAATATGGATAGAAGCGGGAAGCACGTTCAGTTCGAACTCAGAATGCAGCGGGTGAAGGGCGGTTCGGCATGAAGCTGGCGAAACGCGAGAAATATGTTGTAACATTGGGAATTTTTGCAGTGGCGATTTTCCTGTTGGTTCAGCTGGTGGTGTTTCCTTTTATTGACCGGAAGAGCCGTCTGGTCAGGGGGGTGGAGACGAGGGAAAAAGGATTGAGAGAAATGAATCTGCTTGCTTCTGAATACCGGATGCGCAGACAGGAAGCCAGTGATATGGGCAGGGTTATATCCAGCCGTCCACGGGACTTTGCTCTTTTTTCTTTTTTGGAAAGGGCAGCCTCTGATTCCGCTGTCAGGGACCATATAAAGTATATGAAGCCTTCTACGGTCGAAACTGCCGGACCATACAAGGAGATGATGGTGGAGATGAAGCTGGAGAAGATCACTCTCGAGCAACTGGTGAATTATCTCTACAGGGTAGAATCACCTGAAAGATTGATCGGCATAAAGCGTTTGTCGGTGACAGAGCATCGGCGGGAGGCTGGATACATGGACGCGGTGATGCAAGTGATTACTTACGAATAGAAGGATTCCTCCATGGCATTGAAGGATGAAAAAAAGCCCCGGAAACGAACTCTGCTGCTCTACGGCCTGTATTCTGCGGTTTTGGTGCTGATCCTACTCTACATCAGGTTTCCGTCGGGTGCTGTCAGGGATTTTGTGGAAGGGGAGTTCCGGAGCCATCTTGCTCCGTTGGAACTCAGGGTCGGCTCGGTCGATCCGGACTTCCCGCCCGGGCTTGTTTTCAAGGACCTCCGACTGAGCCACAGGGAGACACCGGACAAAACCGTTTTTGCGGCTACGGATCTGAAGGTCAGGCCTGAGGCAGGAAAACTTTTTCGAGGGATCCCGGCGGCCAGGATTCATCTCAGCGCACTCGGAGGAAGCGCCTCAGTGCTTGTCAGCTTTTCGGACCGCAGGTTGACAGGCGATATGGCACTGGACCTGGAGTTGAAAGGGATAGGGCTGGAAGAAAACAGGCTGTTGCAGGGCCTTCTTGGACGGAGGGTGCAGGGGATCGTGGAAGGTACGGTGAACTTTGCCGGCCGGCCTGTAGATCCGTGGGCGGGGGAGGCTGAAGTACGGCTTGTGGCCAGGGATGGAGATGTTGAAATTATGCAGCCTCTCCTGGGGCGTGATAATATGGAGTTTTCGAGAGTGCTTTTGATCGGTGGGTTGAAGGGCGGAAAATTCAGACTGAGCACCGGGGATATTGAAGGACCTGATTATCGTGGAAGCCTTACCGGCACGGTTTTCCCGGAAGCAAACCTCTCCGCGAGCCGGCTTGAACTTCATGGTTGGATCGAGCTTTTTCCGTCGTTTTTCGCAAGAAAAGGATCTCCAAACACACTGAATTTTATCAGGCAGAGACTGAAGCGAGGAAAATTGAATTTTTCAATACAGGGAACAGCGGCCAAGCCGGTCTTGAATCTAATCTGAATCTGAAGAAGGCGAAACCGGATCCCGGTTTGCCTTTTGTGGGTGGAGCATGTTGAATTTGGCTTGTATTTTGTGCAACCTGGCGGCCCTTACAGGGGTTCTTGCCATGGGTGTGGAACTCTTCTACGGCGCTTTGGTTTCAGGCATCGACGATATCCGTCCCCGGCAGGAAATGGTGTATTCCAAATCAGGTGAAAGCCCTGAGGGAAAACCACCCGTTGAATTTTATGACGTGGTCACAGCGCGGAATCTTTTCGGATCCGTTGATGAAGCTGCCGTGCCCGAAGAGGCTGGAGAAGAGCAGTTTGAAGGAATCGAGCCCACGACTCTGAGTGTTTCCCTGCTGGGAACAGTGGCTGGAGGGGAGGACGGCGGTTATGCGGTAATAGAGGAGGCCGGTGGAAGAAAGCAGGGACTTTTCAGGGTCGGCGACAGCATTCAAGATGCTGTTCTTAAGCGTATCCGCCGGGGAGAGGTTATTTTTCAGGTAGGCGGTAAATATGAAAAACTTACTATGGACGAGGCTGCTAAGGCCAGAGCGGACAGTGGAGGCTCTGCCGCCGGGTCTGTGGCGACAGGAGGTAGCACGATTCCTGTCAGCAGAGGCATGATCGAAAATTCTCTTGCCAACATAAATCAACTTATGACCCAGGTACGGGTAAGGCCGCATTTCAGCGGCGGGGTCCCTGACGGACTCGCAGTGACCCATATCCGCCCGAATTCGATTTTCTCCCGGCTTGGTTTTGAAAGCGGTGATGTGGTAAAGGGGGTCGACGGCAGAGCTATAAAGAGCCCGGAGGATATATTTAATTTCTATAACAGCCTTAAGTCCGGTTCGGATATATCCGTGGATGTGTTGCGGAGGGGCAGAACCCAGACCCTGAAGTATTCTTTCAAATGAACGATTGGAGGGCCGGGGCCGGATTATGGGTTTCGGGGCCTGGTTTTTGGTAAGGACGTGTACTACTCGTATTTTGGTTTTTCAGAGAACCCCTTCAACTTGACTCCTGATCCTCGCTACTTGTATTTGAGCGGGTATCACAAGGATGCTCTGGACCATCTGGTATACGGTATAGAGGAGCGGAAGGGTTTTATAGCAGTAACCGGCGGTATAGGGACCGGAAAAACCACTTTGTGCAGGGCGTTGCTCCGACAGCTGGATGAAAATACGAAATCGGCGCTGGTTTTCAGTTCGTTTATTACCGATCTGGAACTTCTCCAGAAGATAAACCAGGAGTTCGGAATTGAGGCAGGGCGGAGCGATCCGAGCAAAAAAGAGCTTATGGATGATCTCAACGCGTTTCTTCTGGAAATTTTCGCCCTTGGAGGAAATGCTGTGGTGCTGATAGACGAGGCCCAGAACCTCCCCCACTCTGTTCTCGAACAGTTGAGAATGCTCTCGAACCTGGAGACTGAAAAAGAAAAGCTCCTTCAGATTGTGCTTGTAGGTCAGCCCGAACTCGCAGAACTCTTGTCCACTCCATCCCTCAGGCAGTTGGACGAAAGGATAACCGTGCGCTATCATTTAAAACCCCTTGGAAAAAAGGATGTCGAGGGGTATGTCAAGCACCGCCTTGCCGTGGCCGGGAGCAGCGGGCGGCTGCGTTTCACAGGAAGTGCCTTGACACAAGTGCACCGTTTCAGCGAGGGAAATCCACGGAGAATAAATTCCGTGTGCGACAGGGCTTTGTTGATCGCCTATGCACGGGAAACCTTCACCGTGAACAGGGGAATTCTCAGCGATGCGGTGAAGGATCTGCGGGGAGGAATGATCGGCCGGGATTTTCGGGGGACAGTAGGCGGTTTTTCAAAGCAGGCCTTTGTTCTTGCAAGCCTGCTCCTGATATTGGCATGGGTTGTATGGCAGGGAGCGGTGGATATGGGAGGCCGTTTTATTCAAGGTATCCGGCCGGCTGAAAAGCCTGCCTCGATTGCGGCGGGGGTTGCTGACCCCCAGCCTGAAGGAGCAAAGCCCGGCCTGGTCGACGCTGGAAACGAGCCTCCTGTTTCGGATACGGTGGGCGATACCGTCGAGATGCCGCATCCTGACAAATCCGCTGCAGCCGATGTTTATCTCGACGGACCCGCAAGCGTGGCCGGGCTTCTGCGCCTTAACGGAGATGGACCGGGCATTGAAAACGAGATTTCTGTTCGTATAGTCCACTTTAAGGTTCCTCCCGAGTTTCAGCTCCTTTTCAGAAAACCTTTCAGGATTAAGATCGACTCCGCGCATGGAGGAGACTGCGAAGAATGTTATATGGTGGTTGTACGGCACGACGATGCCGGCGCCGTTCTCTTGGACGGAGCAGGCAAGGAGCTGCGCGTGGGACGGGACTTCATGATTGAACATTGGAGTTCCAGCGTATCCTGGCTTGTGTCCGGAAAAGAAGATGCCCCGATGCTTTCGAGGGGTTCTGCTTCACCTGAGGTGGCTGAGATGCAGAGTGTGCTCCATGAACTCGGATATAACAACACAATGAACGGCCGTTACGACGACTCCACCAATACGGCGATAAGCCGTTTTCAGAAGGACTTGGGGTTGAAGCCGGACGGGTTGGCCGGACCCCGGACTTTGACTCTTCTGGAAATGGTGAAGCCCGGTGCAGAAGGGGACCATCTGTGAGTTCCATTCATGAGGCACTGAGAAAAGCAGAGAGGGAGAGGGAAGCCCGGCTTTGCGGGGCCGCGTCCTGCGTAGTTTCAGCCGGCAGCCGGCGCCGTAGAATCAGATGGATTCGGGGGGCCGCAGCCGGCATTGCCGCGGCTGGTTGTGTTGCATTTGTAACTTATTTTTCTTCGGAAACCGTGAAGATGCTGCTGGACATGGTCGAGGAGATATCCGGGGAGCTGGGC
>CAYXDR010000060.1:0-8994 GCA_964463515.1 uncultured Desulfobacteraceae bacterium
AGGGGTTTGGCTCTATGAGCCCGACAGGGCACATGAAAAATCTCTGCGCGCTTTCATCGTACCCGTCTTCCTCCGGGATGAGGGCTGACAAACCCCGGCCGAGCGCTTTTCTTTTGTGCATGGACACTACTTCCTCCTTAGGATCTCCGTTGCAAGACTTAAATAGCTCTGCGCTCCCGAGGAGCGAATGTCGTAAAGAATGACCGGTTTTCCGTGGCTTGGGGCCTCGCTCAGCCGAACGTTCCTGGGGATCACGGTCTGATAGACATAGCCCGGGAAGTGTGTTCGCACTTCCTGGGCTACCTGGTCCGAAAGGTTGTTCCTTTTGTCATACATGGTAAGCAGTATCCCCTGGAGCTTGAGATTAGGATTCAGGCTTCTCCTGACTGCCTTTACTGTCTTGAGGAGCTGGGAGAGACCTTCGAGCGCATAATATTCGCACTGCAGAGGAACGAGGACTGCATCGGAAGCCGTCATGGCATTCACCGTCAAATAACCCAGAGAGGGAGGGCAGTCCAGAAGAATGAAGCGATACCGGGACCTGAGATTATCAAGATTTTTTTTAAGCCGGAATTCCCTGTTGTCCTGCGCCGAAATTTCAACCTCGGCGCCGATTAACCTTTCGTCGGCAGGGATGATACTAAGAGCTGGAAGCTTGGATTCCAACACGGTACTGCGGGCATCTGTTTCGTCGAAAAGGAGGTCGTAGGTTCCTGCCAAAAGAGATGGCCGATCGATACCCAAGCCGGTTGTTGCGTTGCCCTGCGGATCACAATCCACCAAGAGACATTCCTGTTCAGCGGCCGCCAGAGACGCAGCCAGATTAACCGCGGTTGTAGTTTTTCCTACGCCGCCTTTCTGATTTGCTATGGAAATAATTAATGACATTTCAACCGGATATTTACTTGCCGCACGGATTGAATTACTTCGTCTTCACCTTCTGCCTTTTGATAGCACAATACACCCGGGTTGAAAAGAAAAATGAACCTTGCTCAAGGAAAGGGGACGTGAATTTGCCATGTTTCACGTGAAACATGGCACCCCCGATCCCTCACGCTATCAAACCCTGTGCATCCCCCTTTGACACCCTGCCTAAATATTCCCAACCCACTCCATATCTTATGTCTCAACAAAAACCCCGCAAGCATAACGCAATTAAAAATGCCCCTCTCAAGCGGCGAAGTTTCCCCTAAACCTAATCTCCTAAATCTTCCACCAATAGCCATTTTAACACACTACTGGATGTCTAGCATTTTTTGCCGATATATAGCCTATTTATTATTGCTTTTTATAACTCTTCATCTTCATTATCAAACCCATCATAGTCCCGTAGAAGGAGGATGGGCTTCAAAGCAGAACGTTTATCACCAACTGATTATTCGTTGTAGTAATCGTAATCCGTGAACCCAGACAGATCCCCATGCACTCATGCACAATTACTACAACGACCACCGTTCGGCTCAGCCTCCCTGGCAACGATTTTCATGCATTGTTGTAGGCAATAACAATGCCATAGAAATTTTTGCTCAGGGGCAAGTAACACTCAAACCCGCTCCCAAAGGGCTTCCCGATTGCTGCGGAATTAATTTTGGACCGTAAATTTCCAAAATCTCGCGGATCGTGAAGCATTCTTCAGAAAACAGAAGATATCCAAACCCGAAGGAAAATCCTTCCACACAAATTACCAGCATAACCACTTGCATTTACGAATAAATTGTCGCTACAATTTTTAGCACTGAATTCATGGTGTTATTAAACATGCAGATTTTTTTTGAGTTTGTTGCACGCCTTAGGAATCATAACCGCCGAGACACAGGCTAAGTGCAGTCTGCAGGCAGTCGCGTTTGACAGCTCCTCCAGCCCGGGCTAAAACGCTACCCGAAACCGCGGCGTAATTCTGATGCCGCGCCTGCTCACTTCATAAAATTCTTTTCGGCCTTACGCAGGCCTTATATTTATTGATTTCGTCTGGCATTGGCTTTTTTGATTGGCATCGCATATATGGTTGAAACCATATGGAATCCAACGTCTTTGCTTTTGTTCTGAAAATTGGGAAAAAGGGGAAAACATGCAGTCAGCCTGGGAAAAAGTCAAAGACAAATTGAGTTCGGTACTACCTCCCTCCACCTATTCCCTATGGATCAAACCTTTAACTTACTTAGGCTGTAAAGATAATGAATTACTTTTAGCATGTCCTAATAAATTTTCCTACAACTGGGTGACAGAAAATTACCAGAAAATGATCGAGGAAGCATTTCAAACTAACACCGGTGCCCCTGATATCGGAGTAAAGCTGAAAATTTTGAAGGCCCCTAAAAGGAAGGATAACGAAGGCCCTGAAGACCGTCCACACACACAGATGCCGCTTCCGTCCATAGGCCCCTGCTCAGATTCCGGTTCATTGTGCAGTCTTAAATCAGATTTTACTTTCGATCGCTTCGTAGTAGGCCCCTCCAACGAATTCGCATATTCAGCCTCATCGGCAATAGCCAATGGAGATCCAAACCATTACCAAACGCTCTTGATGCTGGCCGGCACCGGCTTGGGTAAAACCCACCTGGCTCACGCTGTCGGCCACTGCGTTAGAGCCAACAACCCTGGCAAACGAGTCGTCTATATTACTGCTGAGGATTTCACCAATGAAATGATATCCGCACTCAAGCAGAAACGAATAGAGGAATTTAAAAGGAGATACCGCAAAAACTGCGACATCCTGCTCTTGGAACAGATTCATTTCCTGAGTGGCAAGGAAAAAACCCAGGTCGAACTCGGCTACACGCTAGACGCGCTGGTGAACTCCGACAGAAGGGTCATCTTTACAAGCGCCCTGCCTCCAAAAGACATACCCTACATGTCCAAAGAGTTGACTTCGCGGATAACTTCCGGCCTTGTAAGCACTATAAACAAACCAGACCGAGAAACCAGACTTAAAATCGTTTCCGCCAAGGCAGCCGAAAAAAAAATTTCCATCAACGATGAAATAACTAATTTTCTGGCAGACACACTAACTAGGGACGTAAGGCAGATGGAGTGCGCGCTGACATCCCTTAAGGCCAAATCCCAATTACTTAAACAAAAAATCGACATCCACCTCGCCAAAGAAGTGGTTTCATCTCTCGTCTCTCACGAAAAAGCCCTTACCTCCCTCGATATAAGGGACCTTGTCTCCAAGTATTACAAAATACCCCCCGAAAGTATTGCATCCAAATCCCGGAAAAGAATTCACGCCTTTCCCCGAAATATTTGTGCATACCTGTCACGGCGCTTTACAGATGAAACCCTTCAGAACATCGCAAAAAGCATTAATCGGTCTCATTCCACGGTCCTATACGCAACGGAGCTGATTGAAAAAGAAATTAAAACCGATACCAAAGTACGTCACCAAATAGAATTCCTCGGCGACCAGATATCCCGGATCAAATTCTAGCTTTCCGGCTCATAGGCATCGGCTTCTGCATAGAATTCATGCAGGAATTCTTCTTCCAGGGGGGAAAGATTCAGGCGTGAGCACACTTCCTCGATCAGCTTCCCGATTTCTCTGCTGCCGTCGTTGATCCGCTCATCTGAAATCCACCGAATGGCTTTCCTCAGTTTTTGGCCTTTCGGCAAAACGTGTGACATAGATTGTTCCTCCAAAAACAGTATAAGTGCACGACAGCCCTTCACTCATCCCTCTCAGTGTATAAAACAGGTCGAGGTCCACAACCGTTTCATCCATGAACCAACTGTAAACAAAGGCCGCCGCTCTCGCGACGCGTCACCTGAGCCATAGACCTACCGTCTCAAGTCAAAAGGAAAGGCTTTGAAATTCATTTTCGCTTCTCAACTCCCGTGCCATCAAATCCCTCACTCCATCTTTTGGTCTTTTCCCTTCGTACAAAACCTCATAGACCTGACGGGTGATCGGCATATCCACGCCTCTGTTTACACCCAGCATATAGGCGGATCTGCAGGTCTTTACCCCCTCAGCCACCATTTTCATCGGACCTAGAATTTCTTCGAGCTTTTGCCCCTGTCCAATTTTCAATCCAACGGAACGGTTCCTGCTCAAATCGGCCGTACAAGTCAAAACCAGATCTCCTAGACCGGCAAGCCCCGAAAAAGTCAAAGGATTCGCGCCAAGAGAAACGCCAAGTCTCGCGATTTCCGCAAGTCCCCTGGTGATAAGGGCGGCCCTTGCATTGTAGCCGAACCCAAGCCCATCACAGATGCCGGCGCCGATCGCAATAACGTTTTTCAGCGCACCACCCAGTTGAACACCTATCAGATCGTGACTCAGATATACCCTGAATTTTTCCGTCGAAAACAACCGTTGGACCAGTTTCCCTCTATGCTCGTCGAGGCTTGCTACAGTCACGGCGGCCGGCAACCCGGCGGAAACCTCCTTTGCGAAAGTCGGCCCGCTGATGGAGGTGAAAAGATCTCCGTAATCCTTTCCGAGAACCTGCCCAGCCACTTCAGACATAACCATCAGGGAATCGTTCTCGATCCCTTTCGTCGCACTTACAATAACAGCGTCTTTTTCGAGAAAAGGGCTCATCGCCTCTATCACTTCTCTAAATACATGGGACGGAGCGACGAATACCACCACCTGTTTCCCCTTCAAAGCATCCGATAACTTCCTAACCGGCCGCAATCGATCATCAAGATGCACCCCGGGCAGGAATGTTTCGTTGACACGCTTCCCTATCATCTGATGAAAAACTTCTTCTTCCCGAACCCATAAATCCACGTTAAATCCTTTTTCGGCCAGCAGGTTCGCAAGAGTGGTACCCCAACTGCCGGCTCCGACAACGCCCATCTCGGATATATCTGCAGCATTCACTATTTTTGCTCCCTCCTACTCTTCTTCTTCCATAAGCCGTGCTACCCCGACAACCTTCTCTCCTTCGCCCAGTTCTATCAACTTCACTCCCTGTGTATTTCGACTTATCAATGAAATATCAGCGACCCTCAGGCGAATGATTTTCCCGTCACCGGTTATTATCATAATCTGGTCCTGATCCGTAGCTTGCAAATTGGAGACCACCGCGCCATTTCTCTCTGAGGCTCTTATGGTCAACACTCCTTTGCCGCCCCGGCTCTGGTGCCTGTACTGGTCGGTCGGCGTCCTCTTTCCGTAACCGTTCTCCGTGACGGTTACTATCGTAGCTCCCTCATCCAAGACTTCCATACTCACGACCTCATCGTCCATCTCCATCCGGATGCCGATGTTGCCGGCAGCCAGGCGGCCCATACTTCTGATTTCATTTTCATGGAACCGTATGGATTTACCCAGCCGTGTGCCTAAAAAGACATCTTGGTCTCCTCTCGTTACACGTGCTGCGATCAATTCGTCGCCTTCACGGATCGTAACGCCTATTATTCCATTAGTTCGTGGATGGCTGAAATGTTCAAGCTCAGTCTTTTTAACGATACCCGCTTTTGTCGCCATTATTACATATTTGGCATCATTAAACGATTTTACAGCAAGTGTGGTGGCCACTCGTTCTCCTTTTTGCATCTGGAGCAGGTTCACAATTGCCTTTCCTCTCGATATTCTGCTGCCTTCAGGAATCTCATGAACCTTCTTACAGTACACCCTCCCCTGATTGGTAAAAAACAACAGATAATCATGTGAGGCTGCAACAAAAAGTATCTCGACGAAATCCTCCGCTTTGGTCTTCACCCCTGTCAAGCCCTTCCCACCGCGTCTCTGTGCCCGGTACAAGCTTATAGGGTTTCTTTTTATGTAGCCTTCATGGCTTATGGTTACTACCATATCTTCGTTGGCAATTAAATCTTCTATATTAATATCATCTTGATCAACAATTATCTCAGTTCTTCTTTCATCCCCATATTTTGAAATATTTTCAACCATTTCTTCTTTAATAAGTTCAAGTACTAAGGAAGGAGATTCTAAAATCGCTTTAAAACGTTCAATATCTTTAATTAAGGATTGATATTCTGAATTAATTTTTTCTCTTTCCAATCCTGTCAACCGCTGAAGTTTCATGTCAAGAATGGCCTGTGCCTGCGCATCCGAAAATTCAAATTCATCCATCAGGCGTTGTTTCGCTTCTTTCGGTTCAGCCGAAGATCTGATTAATTCAATGATTTCATCAAGAAAATCCAGTGCCTTTTTAAGACCTTCAAGGATGTGGGCGCGCTGTTCGGCCCGGTGGAGGTCAAACTCCGTTCTCCTTATGATAACTTCTTTCCTGTGACTGATAAAATGGTGCAAAATTTCTTTTAAATTAAGAAGTTGCGGTTTTCCATTAGCAATAGCTATCATTATAATACCCAGAGAAGTTTCCATTTGGGTATACTTATAAAGGCGGTTTAAAATTACCATTGAATTTGCATCTTTTTTAATATCAATAGCAATTCTCATTCCCTCCCTGTCTGATTCATCTCTAATATCGGAAATACCTTCAATTTTTTTATTTTTTACAAGTTCGGCAATCTTTTCCAAAAGCTTTGCCTTATTAACCAGATAAGGAATCTCGGAAACGATTATGCGCTCCCGTCCTTGTGTCACCATTTCCACGAAGGCCCTGGCACGGATTTTTATTATACCCCTGCCGGTTTCATAAGCTTCCTTAATTCCTTTGCGGCCCAGGATAAAGCCGGCCGTCGGGAAATCGGGCCCTTTCACAAGCCTCAGCAATTCTTCGATCGTGATATCCGGCTTTTCAATCATGCCTATTACGGCATTACTGACTTCCTTGATGTTGTGGGGCGGAATGTTGGTGGCCATTCCAACTGCTATTCCGGACGCGCCGTTGATCAGAAGGTTCGGAATGGTCGTAGGCAGAATAACAGGTTCATTAAGGGACTCATCGTAGTTCGGAGCAAATTCCACGGTGTTTTTTTCGATATCGGAAAGAAAGTCTTCTGCAAGCCTGGTCATTCTGACTTCGGTATATCTCATCGCCGCAGGAGGGTCCCCGTCTACAGATCCAAAATTGCCCTGCCCATCCACCAGCGGATAACGCATGGAGAAATCCTGGGCAAGCCGTACTATCGTGTCATATACGGCGGCATCCCCGTGAGGATGGTACTTCCCTATCACATCCCCGACCACTCGGGCGCTTTTTTTGAAAGGTCTGTCATGAAAATTCTTCAGATCATGCATGCCGAAAAGCACGCGGCGATGAACCGGCTTAAGTCCATCTCTTACATCCGGAAGAGCCCTGCCCACGATTACACTCATCGAGTATTCCAGATAGCTCTTCTTCATTTCTTCTTCGATGTTAACAGTGTCTATTGACAAATCTATCGCCATAACTTAAATCCTCACTCTATACGTCCAGTTCAGTCACTTCCAAGGCGTTGTTTTGAATAAATTCCCTGCGTGGCTCCACTCTGTCACCCATCAAAATGGTAAACATTTCATCTGCTTCAACCCAATCCTCGACTTTAACTTTGAGCAAGCTCCTGAAAGAAGGGTCCATCGTGGTAGTCCATAGTTGAGCCGGATTCATTTCTCCGAGCCCTTTGTATCGCTGGATGCCCAAACCTTTCTTGCTTTTTTCCACGATCCGGGAAACAACATTTTCCGGATTAACAATCCACTCACTTTCCGCCCCATCGCTTATAAGTTTGACACCCGGAAGGATTTTTAAATAATCTTTAGATACTTTCATTAATTGTTTAATTTCCGGCGATGAAATAAATTGCCAATCGACAATAAACCCACCTGTAACACCTTTTTTATCATTTACTATAATCTTATAATCTCCATTTTCTCCAGTTTCAATCGGTTCTGACACAACAAAACCTGCGTTTCTAAATTTTAAAATCAAATTTTCCATCGCATCCATATCTTTAAATACTTTTCTGTCAATGTTACCATTCGTTATAAATTCTTTTATAAATTGTGCACTATATCCTTTTTTTGTTATTCTATCCAATATTTTATAAAATTTCAAAACTCCATTTATAACATATACGAACTTTTTCCCGATAATTTCTTCACCATTCTTTAAAACCAATTTTTCCCTATGTGAGATTCTATCTAAAAGAAATTCGTTTAAATCTTCTTCGTTTTTCATATAATATTCTTTTTTTCCTTCTTGAACTCTATATAATGGCGGCTGAGCAACGTACAGATAACCTTTTTCAATTAATTCCCCCATCTGCCTAAAAAAAAGTGTCAGCAGAAGTGTACGTATATGAGATCCATCCACATCAGCATCCGTCATGATTATGACTTTGTGATAACGTATTTTTTCAACATTGAAATCTTTTTCTCCGATTCCAGTGCCGAGTGCAGCTATCATTGTTCTTATTTCTTCGCTGCCTATCATCCTGTCGAATCGGGCTTTTTCCACATTCAAAATTTTTCCCCTCAGCGGCAAAATAGCCTGAAACCGCCGATCTCTTCCCTGCTTCGCGGAACCACCAGCCGAGTCCCCCTCCACAATGAAAATTTCGCTCCTCGCTGGATCTCTTTCCTGGCAGTCGGCCAGCTTTCCCGGCAAAGAATGACTTGCAAGCACTCCTTTTCTCCTTGCAAGATCCTTGGCCTTTCTCGCAGCCTCTCTCGCCCTGGCAGCATCTACGACTTTTGCTAGTATAGCTTTTGCAACCGCTGGGTTTTCTTCGAAATATACGCTCAGCCCGTCGTTCACCTGAGCCTCTACCAACCCTTTGACTTCACTGTTACCGAGTTTAGTTTTTGTCTGTCCTTCAAATTGCGGCTCCGGTAGTTTTACACTAACCACCGCAGTAAGCCCTTCTCTTACATCATCACCTGTTAGCTTTTCTTTGTAATTTTTGGCAAAAACAGAAGTTTGGAGATATGAATTTATAGTTCTAGTTAATGCAGATTTAAAACCACTTAAATGGGAACCACCATCTATAGTATTAATATTATTAGCAAATGTAAAAAGATTTTCTTTATAAGAGTTATTGTATTGGAGGGCAATTTCTATAACTAAATTACTCTTTTTACCATCTATATATATTGGACTTTTATGTAACACTTCCTTATTTTTATTTAAATATTCG
>CAYXDR010000060.1:9004-10790 GCA_964463515.1 uncultured Desulfobacteraceae bacterium
AAAACTCCTTCTTTTTACCTTTTCTTTCATCTAAAACGTTAATTTTTATTCCTTTTGTTAAAAAGGCAAGTTCTCTCATTCTTTTTGCTATAACATCAAAATCTAAATCTATCTCACTAAAAATATCTCTATCAGGTAAAAATTTTATTTTGGTACCTTCTTTATCTGTATCACCCACTATTTGAAGTTCCGACTTGGTTTCACCGCGTTCATATTTTTGAAAGTAAATTTTTCCATCTCTGTAAACTTCGACCTCCAGAAATTCACTGAGTGCATTAACTACAGATACTCCAACCCCATGCAAGCCACCGGAAACGCTGTATGTTTTGTTATCAAATTTACCTCCGGCATGCAGCTTGGTCATCACCACTTCAAGGGCGGACATACCTTCACTTTCGTGGTAATCCACGGGGATACCGCGTCCGTTGTCCGTGATAACCACACAGTCGTCCTGGAGAATTCGAATGGAAATTTCGTCACAATAACCGGCCAGTGCTTCGTCAATACTGTTGTCTACAACTTCATAAACCAAATGATGCAGGCCTTCGGTCCCAGTATTGCCGATATACATGGCAGGACGTTTTCTTACCGCAGCCAGACCGGCCAGTACTTTTATATCCGAAGCTGCATACGAAAATTCTTTATCTTTCATAGATCCTATATACCATCCTTCCAACTTTTTTCTTAAACCTAAATTATATTCTCATGGGCATCATTAAAGCCAAAAATCCATCATCAATTTCTCCCTTTAAAACACAAGGTGTAGAATTATCTTTAAAATCTAAAGTTATATTTTCACTTTCCATTGATTGCAATGCGTCAATAAAATATCTAGGATTAAATCCTATTTCTATTTTTGGGCCGTCATACTTTATAGCCAAATTTTCTTCTGCATTTCCTAGATCCGGATTCATAGACATCAGGTCTATTCGATCCTCTCCAATAGTAACTTTAACAGCTCTATATCTTTCATTACTCAAAATCAACATTTTGCGCATAGAATCAAGTAAAACAGATTTTTTTAAATGAATAACAATAGAATTTTCTTTTGGGATCACAATTTTATAATCGGGGAAATTAGACTCCAGTAATCTCACGCTCAATAAAACATTATCTGTTTTTATTGAACAGAATTTTTCTTTAAATGCTATATTTAATTTTTTATATTCATTGCCTAATTTACTTACTTCATTCATAGCTTTTTTAGGTATCATAACTCCCGATTCTATAGCCAGATTTTCTATTTGTTCTAAATATCGGTCTATTAAAGATAATCTATGTCCATCAGTCGCTACCATTCTCAAAAATTTTCCTTTTTCATCTTCCAATACTTCCGTGAAAATCCCGGAAAGTTTATAACCGGCGTCTTCGGCAGTTACTGCATAAATTGTTTTGTTTATCATTTCACTAATAACATTTCCTTCAATATCTACACCTTCTAAATCATCAGGTTCAGCGAGTTCAGGATATTCTTCAGCAGAAAATGATGCTAAATTATAGCGAGCAGTCCCATCTGATATAAAGATCCAACTGTTTTCCTTTTCTCTAATAATAATATTATTATTATTGCTTTCTCTTAAAATTTCGAATAATTTACGCCCTGAAATAGTAATAACACCTTCATTTATTACCTTTGCTTTTAGTATTTGCTTCAATCCAAGTTCTAAATCTGTAGCAGAAATCGAAAGAGTATCGGATTTAGCATTCAAAAGAACCGTAGATAAAATAGGCATTGTTGTCTTTTTTTCTATGATATTTTGAACTCTAGACATTATTTTTAATAATT
>CAYXDR010000061.1:0-10764 GCA_964463515.1 uncultured Desulfobacteraceae bacterium
CCGCTACGTGCGCATGAAGGTCAAGGACACGGGGCCGGGAATCCCGGATGAAATTATCGAGAAAATTTTCGACCCCTTCTTCACCACAAAGGGCGTGGGCGAAGGCACTGGCCTGGGACTGGCCGTCGTTCAAGGCATTGTCCTGGACCACAAGGGCGGAATCATTGTTGAGAGTAAAGAAGGCCGGGGAACGACCTTTTCCTTATACCTGCCCGCCTCGGAGGCCCACCAATCGGTTGAAGTAACAGCAGAACAGAAGAAGGAGCTTCCTCGTGGAACCGAGCGCATCCTTTTTGTGGATGACGAGCCCATGATCATGGAGCTGGGAAAGCGCGCTCTCGAACGCCAGGGCTATCGCGTGGAGGCCAGGGCCAGCGGCACGGATGCCCTGGCGTGCTTCAAGCAGGACCCCTCCCGTTTTGACCTGGTGGTCACTGACATGACCATGCCCGGCATGAGGGGGGACCGGCTGGCAGAGGAAATCCTGGCGATTCGGGAAGACATTCCGATTATCCTTTGCACGGGCTACAGCAAGCATATTTCCAGGGAAAAAGCCGACCAGATGGGCATTCGTGCCTTTGTTATGAAGCCTCTGACCCAACACAGGTTGACAAATACGGTGCGCGAAGTTCTGGATGACAAATCCCGGAAGTAGCCTCGCGGGTGCTCTCGAAGGGCGAGGATTGCACTGGAATACCGCAAGTCCGTCCCCTGGCCCTGGCTGCGGCAAGACCAGCCGGGGCCAAAAAAGCGCCCGGCAGGTTATTGGCACCGATGGCCGCGATGGTTGGAGAAAAAAAGCTGCTGCTTTGATCCCAACCGGGTCGAATATCAATGCCGATCAACTATTATCATGTGCAGGCTGCAGGCCGCAGCCGATACTTTGACTCTCTCCCTGCTCTTCAAATTTAAAGTCTGCCGCAATCTACACCGCTGCATCCATTTGCCCAGAGGCTTCCTTTGCCGTTTCCGTTCAAAACTTCCCGCAAAACCGTGTTGGTGTTGTTTTCGAGTTGGCGCATGCTTTCCGCAAGCGCCTTGAGGTGTTTCAGACTCTTTTGTGCCTTCACCTGGCACGGAAGAGCAAGGTTTCTGTCTCCCAGCACCTCTATGAAACGATCCAGCAATTCCAAATCGAGGCTTTCCGGATGCCTGGTTATCAGCTCTACCCACTGCGTTTTGAGTTCATCCGGTATTTCGGTGTACGCGGCGATTGTTGCAGGGTCCGCACCTACCCGCAGCGACTGTTTAAGCCTCTCCACCCCATCGAGAACCTTCTCCTTGCTCAGGATGTCGTCGGAATGGCGTGAAAGAATTTCGTCCCAGCCTTTCAGGATATGGCGATCTACCCATTGTTCGCCCTGTTCGGAAGGCAAAGATATTTCGAGCAGCCTGTTGTGCAGCGAAATGAGCCTTTCGCGTTTCTCTTCGTCTTCCTCCATCTGCATGAGCACTTCGTTCAATGTCTCTATGGCCTCGCGCCGCATCCCCTCCTTGCCGATACCTTTCAACAGCACCTGTTCCCACTGTCCGCGCAAAAACCCCAGTTCCAGTTTTATCAATGAAAAAACCAGTCCCGTTTTGGCCACTGCATTTCTGAGAGCATCCGCCAGTATGTTACATGAAGCCAGCCTGTCGCTCGACAATCGCTGCATGGCTTCTACAGATTCCTGTTTCAGCTGGTAGGAAAGCAATTCGGTGCCAAGTGCACGGGAAAGCTTTTTGATAACCTTCGTTTGAGGTCCGCCCATTCTTATTGTATAAGGCTTGAAATGTATCTTTATCACCGCCACAACCATATAGGAGCTTTCCTGCCAGATCGGAGCACCGGAAAAAGTCTTGGGATATTCGATATCGGGGCTTTCAGTTGCATACAGGTCCTGTTTCCTGATCAAGACCGGCTCCATGTGATGGAAATCACTCTCCCGGCCTTCCACTTGGAGCCGGACACTTCGCATGTCATTTTGGGGGTCCCCGGCGGTCCAGCTTCGTTGTCTCTCCACACACCATGCCATCGCCTCCAGCGGCCGCCCCGGTTCATCCCGGTAAAGCAGCCATGGTTTTCCAGGAGGATTATAATCGGAAACTTCGGGTAATCCCCAGGATATGACCGAGCGGTCCTCATTGATGACGCCGGATGTCACCCGCCGAACGACGGATGAAGGAGGAGCACCGATTCGATAAACAGTGCCTTTCATCGAATCAGGGAGCGCATAGAGGATAGTTTCAATTATATCTTTACAAGCTGATTCAAGAATTTCTCTATCTATCTTTATAGCCAAAATTTAAGCTCCACCCCGTTTAGCAATAAATCTTATAATCGGCTGATTATTCACCCTTAACCTGCCAGAAAATGAACTCTAAACGAATCGTGAATATGATCCGACATTGGCCCTACCATATATTCACGGCTTTTTTCCAAGCACAGCTTCTTTACCAGGATGTGAGATTTTAATTGATGACTCTGATATTTTTCGTTTTCCGTGTCAACTAAAATCTGTCAAAATATTGAGTCATATTCATTCCGACCATGAAACATAGCGATATCAAACCAACATAGTATTCGAAATGGATAAAGAAGAAGCTCAAGTTGCACTTTTATGCTTCAATTTTATATTATCAACAAGTGCATTGACAATTGAGCTTGAACTACCTTGCAAAAAAATGTCGGTAATCGAATCAGTCAAATGTGTTCTTTCTTTATTTATTTCAATTATAACGGCTCCATTCCTCTTGGCTATAGAGGGAATAGTATTCGCCGGCGACACCAGCGCTGACGTGCCTATGACGATCAATGCTCCGGCCTTTGAAGCAAGCTCGTATGACCGATTAAGGGCTTCAAACGGAATGGCTTCACCGAACATCACTACGTCCGGTTTCAATATTGCTCCGCAGGAACACTTTGGCGGATAAACTCCCCGCTTCTCCTTGGCATTGTATACCGAACCGCACGATAAACATGAAAGTGTGCTGCCGTTGCCGTGATATTCAATCACATTGGCACTTCCGCCAGCTTGATGCAAGTTGTCGATATTCTGTGTAATAACACAGTGAAGGCATCCAAGCTGTTCGAGATGTCCCAATCCGATGTGGGCCGCATTCGGTTTTGCTCCGAGCACTATCTCTTCAAGTTCCCTGAGCATTCCCCACACTTTTTCGGGATTCCTCCGGAAGGATTCGATCGAAGCATATTCCGCAGGGTCATAACGGTCCCACAAACCCCCGGCACTCCGGAAATCCGGTATGCCCGAATCCACCGATATGCCTGCACCGGTAAGGGCAAGGGTCAACTCGGATTCGATAATCGCCGAAGCGGCTCTTTCTAAAAAGTTGTCCACGATCTCACCCCGGGTCAAGGTTAAATCCTGACAAGCTAAAAAGGTTCAAACACAAGCTTGCCTTCGGAGTTATTGTAAGATTTCAACCGTGCCTTCAAAGATTTTTGTTCACCGAATATGTTTGTAAGTTTCACAGTATCGTCTTCCATCTCCACCAGGTCCACGCTTTCCAGGACCCGGCTCTCAACACCGTTTTCAAGTAAATATGCATGAGCTTCACACATGATTGATTCCTCCCCTCTGATTTCAAGCGTCCGCAACAAGGTAGGTCAGTCAGCCGGCAAAGCCGCAAGCGCCTTCCGCAGGCAATCGTTGCTTCTGGCATTGAACTCAACCATTTGCTTAACCTCGGCCGCGGCTGTGTCAAAACCCGCCTGTTCCAGATCCTGTGCGAATTGTAAATATTCGCTTTCATGATGTTCGTTGTGTGTAATCCAATGTTCGAGCCTAATTTTTGCTCTCTCGGCTGTTTTCATCTTCTCTCTCCTTTATAATAAACACGAATTGACCGCATGAAAAGCCGTTTCCGCCATGGCTCTGCGAGCTGAAAGATCGAAGACAAAACGCCCTTCGGCGGGGGCCGGCACGATATGGGAGGATTTTGGCTTTTTACGGCTTCATCAAATTTGATGGCCTCGTAAAAAGTCAAAATAACGATGTCCTTCGGGGTCGGGGTCGCTATCGGGATCGGTATCGGACGTTGATCGGCAGCCTTTTCGATCCCGATACCGATTCCGACCCCGACGCCGATAAGCCGGGGGACTTTTTACGACCTCATCAAATTTGGGGTGTTACGTTACGTAAAGCAGAGCCTCATGTCAACAAGGCATCCATGGCACAAACTCTTTTTAGGTGTTGACTACCTGCCCTGTCCCGATGTAATATCCTTCATTAATCCCGCCTGTACCGGGGTGTCCAAGCCGATGGCACGATTACCCGGAGAACCGTTTCTCTCTTCGGAACGGAGGTCTCAGCATGAGAGACATTCTCGAAGGAAAAAAGATACTGATAGTAGACGACGAACCGGACATTCTCGAGACACTCGAAGAACTCCTCGACATGTGCATTATAGATAGTGCACCCGATTTCAGCACTGCAAGCAAATTTCTGGATAAATATTCCTACGATGCCGCCATTCTCGACATTATGGGGGTAAGGGGCTACGAACTGCTCCAGAGGACAGGAGAGCTCGACATTCCCGCACTAATGTTGACGGCACACGCGTTAAATCCGGACAATCTTGTTAAATCCATAGAAATGGGCGCCCAGTGCTATGTTCCGAAAGATAAAATCGGCGATATCGCCGTTTATCTGGCCGATGTTTTTAAGGCCAGGCAGCACGGCACCAAGAAACACGCCAACTGGTTCAATCGGCTAAAACCCTTTTTCGACAAAAAGTTCGGATCAGGATGGAGAGAAAGCCACAAGGAGTTCTGGGAGGATTTTGACAAGAACTATCGTGTTACAAAAGAAGATCTTGAAAATATAATGTAAATTTTTTTGTTAAACTTCCGGCTCGGCCTCACGGGTCAGAGGAACCCTGACAACAAACCGGGCACCTTTTCCTTCGTCGCTTTCAAGAGAAAGATCACAGCCCATGTCCTCCACGAGCACCATGACACCGGCCAGCCCCAGGCCGTGGCCGCGTACTGAACATATGTCGTTGGCATCCATCTGGAAGTAACTCTGAAATATTTTTTCGTGAAACATCGAAGGAATTCCTTCCCCGTCGTCGGCGACAGATATTTCAAGAACATCATCATGTTTGTCAAGTTTCAACTCGACCTTTTCCCTGCGGTACTTTAATGCATTGGTCAAAAGGTTTCTCAAAATCTGCCTGATCTTTCCTTCGTCAAGATACAGCATTTCACACCAAAGTTCCTCATCGATACGAAGCTGTATACCTCTTGCTTCCAGTATTTCCTTTACTGTTTGCAGATCCGTACAGGCCCGGATTTCATCGGACAGCCGGCCATCGGCCAAATCGAACATTTCCACCATAGCCTGTTCGATTAAATGGGATACTGTAAATTCCACCGGGTTGATAATACCCGCCTCGGATCGGCCCAGTTCCAATGCATCGTTTACAAGCGTCTGGATAACCTTGATGTTCCTCCTCGCGCGCTCTATCACACGGTTTTGGGCAGGGGACAACGACCCGTACTTCTCAGGTCTTCCGATCAATGAATTCAGACCAGCCTCTATCACAGCAAGAGGTACCTTGAAGTCATGAATCAACAGATCAAGCTTTATTCGTTCACGGGGAGAGGCTATCCCTCTTTTCTGGTTCTCTGTGTCTGGGGCAAAACGGGCCGTTTCCGGTTTGGACGGCTGTCCTTCGCCGGATGTATTCTGTGGACCCGGGTTGGGCCCGCCTACATCAGCCGGTGTTCCGGGTGCAGCAAATCTCTTAAAGAACCCTTTCACCAAATTTCACCTCGAAGTTGCGGCGAAAAAGCTTTTCCTCGAAACCATGAACCGCCAACTGCCATAACATATATTATACCGATGATTTTTTATCATCCCGAAATACGATTCTACCGGCAGATAACGATCAAAAACTACTCTACGGCTACTTACAACTCCATCTAGGATCATAAATGAAACACCACGCCTACGTAACCCACAAAATTCGTGTCCTTGTGTTTGTCGTAGCTAGTCGCATAAACCAGCTCCGAGCCTTGCTCGGCCCCGAGTCTTTTCGCCGCCGAAACAGCAGCAGCCACCGCCCCTGCACAGCAGGCGTTGCGGTTTCTGCCGGCCTCTTCCAGGACCCCTCCGGCATCCATCCCAGTAATCAAATCAATGATGCGCCGGTCGTTTTCTTTTACCACCCAATCCAGTGCTGCCGGGCCTTCCCCCTTTGGAGCATAGCCGTAATTATAACCATAATGGGTCAAATCAGTCGACCCCAGAACGGCGATCTTTCTGCCAAGGCTTTTCGCCGCTTCTGCGATGTCGGCTCCGACATCCAGGCTTGCGCGCGACGGAGGAGCGCCGATCGGAAGAATCCTGGCATCCGGCGAAAAATATTTCAGGAAAGGCAGCTGCAGCTCTATAGTGTTGTCGGGTGCATGGCGGTTTGCGGACTCGATTTGGAATTCATGCCCCTGGACCACCAGCTCTGCCAGTTCCCCGTCTAAGGAAAGTGACCCTAAGGGAGTGCTCCAGCTGCCCTGCTTCATAGTGTAAAAAGGCTCTGAGGGGTGCAGATGCCGACCGAAGATCACCCATGTGTCTGGATCGAAAGTTTTTCGAACACATGAAATCACATTGCATGCGACATGGCCAGAGAAAAACCAGCCGGCATGAGGCACAATTCCTCCTATTATGGCTCCGGCATCCGGGCATGGAACCGCATCGCTCAAAAAACCTTCGATCATCCTAATACATTCGGTTTCAGTACCAGGGTACCAGGATCCGGCAAAATCGGCTTTTCTTTCATCCATTCCTGTCCCTCCCTGTAAATAAATTTTTTCCTCCTTGTTTCCCGAACGAAACCCGAAGATCCTTGCGGGGCTGGGAATTAACTGCTATGAGAATCGATACAACATCAACGAGTGCAACGGAGCAGAAACCACACAGAGAGTAAGCCTATGAATTTAGATATTTCAACCTGGATCATAAAAATACCGGTTCTCCTTTTCTCAATCACCCTCCATGAATATGCACACGGAAGAAGCGCGCTGTTCTTCGGGGACCCTACGGCCAAAATGCAGGGAAGGCTTACCTTAAACCCCCTTCCTCACATCGATCCCTTCGGTGCGCTGTGCCTCTTCCTGTTCAATTTCGGTTGGGCCAAGCCAGTGCCGGTCGATCCCCGCTATTTCAAAAACCCTAGAAAAGACATCATCTTCATGAGCCTTGCCGGCCCTGCCGCGAATCTTATGCTCGCAGCGCTTGCAGGTCTAGCATTGCGCTTTTTCATGTTCCCGTCGGAAATCTACCAGCTGACCCTCTTCTACCTGCTGTTCATGAACGTGGGGCTAGGGCTGTTCAACCTGATCCCCCTTCCCCCGCTCGACGGTTCCCATATACTGGAGAACCTACTGCCGTTAAATGCATCGCTGAAATACCGCGAAATCGGACGCTACGGCCCCTTCATCCTCATCGGGATAATCATGCTGGACAATTTCGCTCATACCGGCATCTTGAGCCGCATCCTGGTTGGACCCATGCGTTTTCTCGCCGGGTTCTTCTCGGGTATTCCGTTCTAACCCTCCTTTGAAATGCCCCTACATCACATCCCTGTCGCTTCTTGCGACCGCCCGGTCGATTTCGGCCTTCAGCGGGGCGGGCAAACCGGGGATATCCACGTTCAGGAACCCGCGCACGATTGTCGAGACTGCCTCGTCCTCGGAAAGACCCCTCGACATGAGATAGTGGATCTCTTCCTGAGCGATTTTACCGACGGCTGCCTCGTGGCTCATCTCGACACCGTCAGCATGGCCTTCAAGCTCCGGAATAGCCTTAATTACCCCGCCGTTCAAAATAAGCCCCTTGCACTCGAGATGGGCCTTAATCCCCTCTACTTCTCCTATCAAGTGGCCGCGTGCAATGATACTTCCGCCGTTTGTAATTGCGCGGGAGACGATTTCGGCCCTGTTTCCGGGTTTCTGTAAAAATATACGTCCTCCAGCATCATATACACAACCCGGGGCTCCTGCAAGAATGCTATAAAAACGCGCTACAGCCCCATCGCCCAAAAGATGGGTCACAGGATACATTTGAAGCGATTTTGCAGGCTTCATGCAAATGTAGTTATTAATAAACAGGCCGCCTTCTTCCACGATCGCAGCGGAGCGGGGCCGAACCATCATATCCTCAGCCCAATTGTGAATCATTGTGAAGGTGACGCTGGCATTCTTTTTTATATAATACTCGGTTACACCAACATGTGCGCCGCTTTTGAGATGCGGAGAGGTGGCGCAGCCGCTGATTATATGGAGTTCGGAGCCTTCCTCTGCGATTATTATGTTATGAACCGTCTGCTGGTAACCTTCCTCTTCCATATAAAGGCAGGCCTGCAATGGATAAATGGACTGGCTCCCGGGCAAGGCTCGAATCACATAGCCGCCGTGCAGATTCAGCTCGGTTGCCGCGGTAAATTTATCCGCATCAACCGAAACAAGCTTCCAGTAGTAATCCGACACCCATGGGTTGTCTTTGAGAGCCTTTTGTATCGGGATGACCTCTATGCCCTTTTGTGTGCTGGAACAATGAATGACAGAGCCGTCTTTTTGCAGAAAAGTAGCGCCACGGCCTTTTGTTGAAGGATCCGTGCCAGCCATGATCAACTGATTTCTATCGTCTTCGGGAAGGCTGTCGAGGGAACCTGCGGGGACATAGTCGTGAGAAGCCGCTTGTTTTGCAAACGAACCGAGATCGACATCGTCTCCGAGCAGAGCCGGTTTATCTTTTGCAGCTTCGGCCCTGCGCTTCAGTTCATCTCTGAAATACATCGCACACACTCCTGGTATCCTGTCTGCCCAATGCAGCTGAGAATCTCGCGAGGATTGGTCACGCAACTCAAGCGCCCGTCATACAACACCTGGCCCTTGTCGGCGGTCAGATAATCAAGGATGTAGCCTGTATGGGTTATGATGAGGCCCATTTTCGTACGCTCCCGCTTGATCTGAATCCTGGGCTTAGCAGCGTCGGGTTCACCATCCTTCTGCAGCAGCATCGCTATTGTTTTTCCCACAAGTGCGATGTTTTCCAGGTCAACCCCCGATTCTGGTTCATCAAACAACATCAAGTCAGGATTTTGCGCCAGAAGCTGCAGAAGTTCAGAACGCTTAATTTCGCCGCCGGAAAAGCCGGCATTGAGGTCCCTGTCCAGAAAGCCGGTGAAATCCAACTTCCCTGCCAGAAAATCGACATCAACATCGCCCCCGCAAATTTCAACCATCTGCCTCGTTTTCAAACCGTTTATCGTAGGGGGCCTCTGGTAGGACATCCCTATGCCCAGTTCAGCGCGTTCGTTGATCGGCGCATAAGTTATATCCACACCCTTGAAAACGATCCTTCCCTGGGTGACCCTGTACTTGGGATATCCCATTATCGTCATCAGAAGGGAAGTTTTCCCTGAACCGTTGGGCCCGAAAAGTATATGTGTCTCGCCTGGTTTTATCTCTAGGTCTATATGCTTGAGGAGAATCTTACCTTCAAGCTCCACCTCCAGATCTTCGATCAACAGCACTTTCCCCTCCATTGCAAGTTATGACGATGAAGTTCAAATAATCTTTACATTAAAAGAAAGAGGGCCTTTTGACAAGAAGAAATCCCGGGCGCCTGAACCCGGCTTGCCTGCAGAATCAACAAGCAGCTTGATCCACGAACCAAAATACGGCAATATGTCTCAGCATATCGGCTGTAGCCGACATTATAAACTACGGAGGGCAAATAAAATGGAAGTTTTCATCCTGCCTGTCCTGCTGGGTCTGATACCGGCTTATATCGCGAAACGTAAAGGCAGATCCTTCGGATTATGGTGGATCTACGGAGCCGCGATACTGATACTTGCACTACCCCACTCCCTGCTGATAAAAACCGACCAGTCCGCGATTGAAAGAAGGCTCTCGGCTGAAGGGATGAAAAAATGCCCTTACTGCGCTGAAACAATAAAAGCAGAAGCTGTCATTTGCAGGTATTGCCAAAAAGAGCAACCAGCAGAGAGTTTACCTGTCCCAGAGCCGGAAAAGAAATATCAGACAAACAAATTCGGCGTAAAGGTCAATGACACTTCAAAATATGACGAAATTATGGCAAGACACGGATTCTCTACTGAGGAGGAGCCTGCACCAGCACCCAAAAGAGATGAAAAATAAGATCTAACTTTATTGTTTTTTTGTCAATAACAAAGACAGATCCTTCCCAGATTTAACCATATTTTAATATATTTAGATAAACACCCCGGCCCTGGGTGGTGAGCCGGGGTTGAAAAGTGTAACTGATTCATTTATGTAACAGGTTCATTTTTGCTTTCCAGTTCATCAATCAATACATTCAACTGCGATAGTATTTTTTCAATTCCGTTATGGATCTGAAAAATTTTATCCTCCTGGGCCTCCCATTCCTCGCCGTCAATTTGCTCCTGGATCAGGGGATTATCCGGCCCATTGTCAATAATGCCTTTGATCCTTTTAAACCGATTTTCAATAATTCCTTTCAGGCCCAGCAGTTCAATATGATGTTTTTCAAATAGGGTCCGCTGCTTCTGTTCTCGTAAAAGTTTCTGGATAGGCTCATCATGGATTGTGATTGCTCCCATTTTGTATTTCATTCCGATTTCAACGAGATCTTTTTTGGTTACATCAACCGGCCCACTGATATTATCAAACAGGGCCTTCCTCAGATCCTCCGGGAATTTGGGAGAACAAATCACATACAGACATGATGACGGTAAATATTCCACTATTTCAGG
>CAYXDR010000062.1:0-10742 GCA_964463515.1 uncultured Desulfobacteraceae bacterium
GGTTGAAATTCCGTTTAAAAAGCGGGCTTCATAGGATAAAAACGGGAAAGGAGCTTTTTCAATGACCGACAAGATGAAACTGGAAGGTGTATATTGCGAAATTCCGAAGAAAAAGCCGTGGTGGAAACGGTTTTTTGAAAACCTGGAGAATACAAGAGGAAATAATGCGGCATGTGTTGCTTGAGGGGGGCCTGCGGTAGTCCGGGCCGGACGACAGGAAAACAGTTCAAAAGCAGGAAACAATAAGTAAAAATGATGAAACCGTAAAAAGTCAAAATAACGATGTCCCTCGGTATCGGGGTCGCTATCGGACCTTGATCGGCAGCCTTTTCGACCCCGACGCCGATAAGCCGGGGATAATAATTTTTACGACCTCATCAAAAATAATTCCCCAAAAAGACGGACCTGCACCGGTGATCCGGGTGCAGGTCCGTTTTATTCTGGTGCCGAAGGCGAGACTCGAACTCGCACAGGCGTATGCCCACTAGACCCTGAACCTAGCGCGTCTACCAGTTCCGCCACTTCGGCATTGGTCGGCCTTGAAATTTCAAACGTGAAGATTATAATAGAGCACAAAGGTTGTCAACTGGTAAATTTAGTGTGTTCGCTGGCGTCTGCCTTACGAGGGCGTTCTATATTGGTGTTGATAAATCAATGGCTCAAGTTATTCAAAATCTCGATGAATTCCATGCACCGATCCCCAATCCCGTGCTCACGATCGGAAACTTCGACGGGGTCCATCGTGGGCATCTATGCCTTTTCGACAAAGTTAAGACCCGTTCAGCGGCTTTGAACGGCACCTCGTGTGTGATGACTTTCGATCCTCACCCTTTACGCGTTATGAAGCCTGATCATGCCCCTCCCCTGATAACCCCAATCAGCATCAAGCTCGAACTGATCGAGAAAGCGGGCATTGAAGTAATCTTCTGCATTCCTTTTACGCCCGGCTTCGCCGACATATCTGCACGCCGGTTCATAGAAGAAATTTTAGTTGACAGAATCGGAATCAAGGAAATAGTGGCCGGCTATGATTACTCATTCGGCCGGGCACGGGAAGGCAACGTCGGTTTTCTCCGCAAGGAGGGTAAGCGGCTCGGTTTCGTTGTGCATCAGGTGGGCCCGGTTTTTGAAAACGGGATACCGGTGTCAAGCACAGCTGTTCGATCCATGGTGAGGCAGGGCCTCATCGCGGAGGCCAACGACCTTCTGGGCAGGCCTTACACCATTTCCGGCAGCGTTGTGAAAGGAGAGAACCGGGGCGGACGCCTGCTGGGGTTCCCTACCGCCAATCTTGCCACCGACGCCGAGCTGATTCCCGGCCCCGGGGTTTATGCTGTCCGGATACTGGAGGGAGAAAACGTCTATAGTGGTGTAACCAACATCGGATTCAATCCTACGTTCGGAAACACCGACACTTCAATTGAAACTCATATCCTGGATTTTAAAGGTAATCTTTTAGGTTCCTCGATAAGGTTGATGTTTGTTGCAAGAATGAGGGACGAGCGTCAGTTTCCATCTATTGAGGCATTGTCAGACCGAATTGCCGAAGACATCAAATGTGCCCGGACGGTACTTGGTTGAACCGGTCCCGTGGGCCAAAAACCTGGTGAAGGGAAGGTCTCCTTATAAATTCTTGACAGCGATGATAAAAAAAAAGTAATCTTGACGACCGTAGTCAAAAAATCATCTATTTCCCACCGGCACACCATCGGATGATGGGCGTTTCGGTTCGATAACGAAATTATCACATCCGCCCGAATTTCAGGAGGAAAGCCCACATGGCAAAATCATTGGAAAAGGTGTTCAACCCTCGGTCGATCGCTGTTATCGGGGCGTCAGAGGTTCCGGGCAAAGCGGCGGAGAGAAGAACGAGGAGTCTGCTGGAAGGCGGATACGCGGGGGAAGTCTACTTGATAAACCCCAAAAGGCCTGAAATTTTCGGGAGAAAGGCCTACCCATCGCTCAAGGATGTCGGGAAAGAAGTTGATCTCGTCATGGTTGTGGTGGCGCCCCGGTTCGTGACCACTGCGGTTCAAGACAGCATAAAAGCCGGTGCCGGCGGTATAATAATCATAACGGCAGGGCTTGGTGAGACAGGCGAAGAAGGCAAGCGCATAGAAAGCGAAATTCTTGATATGGCCTCCCAGGCTGGGACTCATATAATAGGCCCCAATTGCAGCGGTATGTTCAGCTCCTCTGCCAGAATGAACCTGCTGGGGATCCCGGGCCTGGTAGGAGGAAGTGTTTCCATCCTTGCCCAGAGCGGAAACGTGATAGATTCCATAAGCCACTATGCGGGCATTTATAAGGCAGGTTTCAGCAAGATCATCAGTGTGGGCAATGCGATCGGCGTAAAGATTCATGACTACCTCGATTATCTCAAAGACGATCCTGACACTGCGGTCATAGCCACTTATCTCGAAGGAATAAAGAACGGGGATGAGCTGGTCCGGGCGGCGCGGCGTACGATCGCCCATAAGCCGATCGTCGCCTTGAAAGTCGGCAGGAGTGGAGCAGGTGCCAGGGCCGCGGCGTCACACACAGGTTCTCTCGCCGGCGACGATGCGGTCGTGGATGCGGCCTTCAGACAGGCGGGCATAATAAGGGTATCCAACGTAGACCAACTTTTCGATATCGCCGGCGCTTTAAGATCGTGCCCTGTTCCCCGGAGCAACCGAGTCGCTATCCTCTCCGAAGGAGGCGGGGATAACTCGATAGCCGCCGACAATGCGGAACGCTTCGGCTTGGAAGTGCCGGTTCTCAGCGGCGGAACACAGGAGCGGATAAAGCCTTTCCTGCTAGGCGGTATGCCGGCTTCCAACCCCATCGATTACGGAGGCACCGCCGAGGAAAATCCGCACATGATCAGTGAATGCGTCAAGGTCTGCATGGAAAGCGACGACGTGGACTGTGTTTACATGACAGGTTTTTTCGGGGGTTTTAAAGATATTATTGCTTCCCATGTCGGGGTTCTCGAAGAAAACACATCCAACGAACTGGTTGCACTCGTGGAGCAGTTTCAAAAACCGCTGGTCGTTCATACAAGCTTCGCCCGTGGGGACATACAATCCCTCAACATACTGAAAGAGGCCGGCGTCCCTGTGCTGGAATCAAGTGAAAGGGCTGCCGAATGCCTCGGGGCCATGGCTGCCTATGCATCGAAGCGCAGGAAAAGGGCGGCTGAAATTCCGGCCCCGGAACCCCGGCCGATGCCCGAGGTCACCGCCTTATGCGAAGCGGTCAGGAAGGACGGGAGAAAAAACCTGCTGGAAACCGAGTCCAGGGACCTGCTGTCGCTTTATGGAATTCCGCTGCCGGCGGCGGTGCTTGCACGAACCGCGGAGGAAACCTATCAGGCGACCGTGGACTTTAACTGTCCCACCGCGCTGAAAATAGTTTGCAGCGACATTATCCACAAATCAGACGCCGGCGGGATAAAATTGAACGTCAGCCCCGGCGGGGAAGCCGCCGCAGCTTTCGATGAAATAATAGAAAGCGCCTGTCGGCTCAGTGAGCCTAGCCGCGTGCGTGGAGCCCTGGTCTCTCCGATGGTCTCCGAAGGCCAGGAGTGCATCGCCGGAATGGTCAGGGACCCCCAGTTCGGACCGGTGGTAATGTTCGGCCTGGGCGGGATATTCGTGGAGATCCTGAAAGATGTTTCCTTTCGGGTGGCTCCGCTTGACAGTCTGGATATCGATGAAATGATCCATGAAATAAAGGGTTTTCCTCTGCTGGCAGGGGTCAGGGGCCGCAAGCCCAGAGACCTGGAGGCGGTGAAGGAGATTCTTCTTGCACTTAGCCGGATTGCGGTAGACAATCCGGAGATTTCCGAGATCGACCTCAATCCCGTTCTTGTCCACGAAAGGGGCGCTTCAATTGTGGACAGCAGGATTTTGCTCACTTGAACAAGGAGCGGTTCTATGGAACTTGAATGCGTCATTTATCAAAAGGAAGAGGGGGTGGCTGTCATCAAGCTGAACAGGCCCCAGGTGTTGAACGCAATGAACAAGCAATTATGGCTGGATTTCCAGGCTGCGCTGGAAGACGCCGGCGCCGATCCTGCGGTAAAAGCCGTGATCATAACAGGGGAAGGGCGGGCTTTTTCCACCGGTGCGGACTTGAAAGACTCGAAGGGTCGGAGCATGGAAGATTACCGGGATTACCTTAATGAGCTCCAGGAGACCAGCCGCAAGATAATCAGGTTTGAAAAACCCACGATCGCGGCGATAAACGGCTATGGGTTGGGTTCCGGCTACGAGCTGGCCCTTGCGTGTGATATTCGGATCGCAGCCGAAGAAGCCAAGATAGGCTCTCCGGAAGCAAGGGTTACCTCCTCTGTGACAGGAGGTGCGATGAGGCTGGTCCAGGAACTGATAGGTCCTGGAAAAGCCAGGGAGCTTCTTTTCACCGCCGAGTATATTGACGGCAGGGAAGCAGAAAGAATCGGATTGGTTAACAAGGCCGTACCCTTGGGGGTACTGATGGATGAGGCCCGTGAAATCGCCGAAAAAATATCGGAGAACTCTAGTTTTTCGTTGAAGATGATCAAGCGTGGGCTTAACATGGCCAGGGACGGTGTCAGCCTGGAGGCTTTGATGGATTATGAGGTTGAAGCCTGCCTGGCATGTGTGTCCACCAAGGAGCGGGAGGAATCCCTCGAGGATTTCGCAGGGCGAAAAAAGGAAAGCCAAAAGTGACGGGAGACAATATCTATGGGGGCGAATGAAACCCAATCGATCGATGTCGTGATCAATAGGGAATGGTGTAAAGGTTGCGGCATCTGTGTCGAGCTGTGCCCCAAGCATGCTCTTAAGCTCGATGAAGAGGGCAAGGCCGTATGGGCGGACCCTGAAAACTGCATTCGTTGCGGGCTCTGTGAGCTGCGCTGCCCGGATCTGGCCATTGAGCTGGTCGAGAGGAGTTGACTGTGTCGGAACGTTTGACATTTGTACAGGGTAATGAGGCTGTTGTCGAAGGTGCTCTGTTGGCCGGGCTTGAGTTTTACGCGGGCTACCCGATCACTCCTTCTACGGAAATCGCGGAATTGTTGAGCCAAAGGCTCCCGGCGCGGGGCGGCAGGTTTATTCAGATGGAAGACGAGCTGTCGAGCATGTGCGCGATTATAGGCGCCTCGCTCACGGGTCTCAAGGCGATGACGGCGACAAGCGGCCCCGGGTTTTCACTGATGCAGGAAGCACTTGGTTATGCGGTGATGGCGGAGGTACCGTCGGTTGTCGTCAATGTTCAGCGGGGCGGTCCCAGCACAGGACTCCCGACATCCGTGGCCCAGGGGGATGTGATGCAGGCCAGGTGGGGTACCCACGGAGAGCACGCGATCATAGCTCTTACGGCATCGACCTTGCAAGATGTGGTGGAAATGACGGTTCAAGCCTTCAACCTTGCCGAGATTTTCAGGACGCCGGTGGTATTGCTGCTGGACGAAGTGGTGGCTCATATGCGGGAACGGGTGCGGATTCCCAGCCCAGGAGATCTGGAAGTGGTGGGAAGGCTTCGTACGTCGGTTCCCGAGGGCACGGATTACCACCCCTATTTGACGAGAGAGGACGGGAGGCTGCCGATGAGTGATTTCGGAGGTGTGCACCGTTACAATGTCACAGGGCTTATGCACGATATGTGGGGGTTTCCTTCGACAGATCCCATGGTGGCTTACGACCTTCTGCATCATCTAGTGGACAAGCTGGAAAACAGGGCCGACACCATGGCCTTGTACAAAGAGTATTTCACGGATGATTGCGACATCCTGTTGATAAGTTACGGCTCCTCGGCCAGGAGCGCTCTTCACGCTGTGGAGGCCCGGCGGCTGAGAGGGGAAAAGCTTGGGCTGCTGGAACTGCAGAGCCTGTGGCCTTTTCCTAAGGATACGGTGAGAAGGATTTCAGAAGGAAGGAGCCATGTGGTCGTGGTGGAAATGAATTTCGGTCAGATTTGCGAAGAAGTTAAGAAGGTAGTCAGGGATCCGGGCCGTGTGTTTTTGGCTAACAGAATCGACGGGGTGATAATCGCCCCTGCGGACATCATCAGAATCTTGAATGTTATAAGGGGGCGTGGGGCTTGATATGGCGGTAACAGATTATATCAGGAAACGTTTTTTCCCTCATTTATGGTGCCCCGGGTGCGGCCACGGCATCGTGATGGCCAATATGATACGTGCGATCGAGCGGCTGGGCTACAGCAAGAACGAGGTTGTTGTTGTGTCCGGTATAGGTTGCTCCAGCAGGATGCCCGGTTACCTGGATTTCCACACCTTGCATACTCTGCACGGCAGGGCGCTGGCTTTCGCAATGGGGGTCAAGATGGGCCGGCCCGAACTCAAGGTCATCGTTCCCATGGGGGATGGAGATGCGGTGGCCATAGGCGGCAACCATTTGATTCACGCCGCGAGGCGCAATGCGGATTTGACGGCGGTAATAATGAACAACAGTATATATGGAATGACCGGCGGCCAGTTTTCACCTCTGACGCCTTTCGGAAAAAAGGCGACAACCGCCACCAGCGGCACGATAGATCATGCTTTCGATATCGTGGAACTCGCTCGAGGCGCGGGGGCCAGTTTCGTTGCCCGCACCACGACCTACCATGCCAAAGAGTTGATAGACATTCTGACCAGGGCTATAAGCCATAAGGGCTTCTCTGTTGTTGAAGTGCTGTCTCAGTGCCCCACTTATTTCGGGCGGAAGAACAAGGCCGGAAGCGCCGTTGAAATGATCAAGAGCTACCAGGCTATGACGGCCCCGATCGGCTCCAAAAAGAAGCAGGATAATCCCGATTTGCTCGAAAGGGGTGTGTTTGTCGAGGAAAAACGACCTGAATACATTGAGACGTACCAGAAAATGGTCGAACGGCTCGGTCCTGCAAAACAGGCCCTTTAAGGCACTGAAACTGCATGTATTTTTAGCGATACTGCGATAAGGTTAAGGAAACGTTATGGATAAAATCGGGACACGTATTGTTTTCAGCGGCTCGGGAGGCCAGGGGGTAATAACCGCAGCAATAATTCTGGCCGAGGCGGCGGCCATTCACGACGGTTTAAACGCAGTGCAGACCCAGGCCTACGGCCCGGAAGCCCGTGGAGGGGCCACCAGGGCGGATGTAATCATTTCGGACAGCCCCATCAGATTTCCCAAAGTTATAAATCCCCATATACTGGTATGTTTAACCCAGGAAGCCTATGATAAATTTGCCCGGATAATCAGACCGGGCGGGCTGTTGTTGACTGACAACAGGTTCGTAAAGACCATTCAGAAAACAGACGCCCGGCAGGTGGAACTGGGAATGTACCGGATGGTCATGGACAAAATCGGGAAACCGATTGTGTTCAACATCTGCATGCTGGGAGCGTTCGTCGAACTGACCGGTCTCGTCAGGATGGAATCAATCGTTAAAACGCTCGAAAGCAAGATTTCTCCCGATTTTTTGCCCATGAACCGGAAGGCCTTGGAGCTGGGCACGGCATTGGCGCGTGAACGTTAAAATGAATCCATGAAATCCCGCCGGCGAAAACCGTCCCCCGGTATTTCAAAAAGTCAGATGAAATCCACACCAGATAATTTGATCAGTGCTGCAAAGCAGATTTTACGGAATGCGGTTTCGATCACTTGGGATCTTTACAAGATAATGATCCCTTTGATAATCGCGGTAAAATTGCTCCAGGAAATGGACCTGATCCGCTATCTGGCGGCACCCCTGTCTCCGGTCATGAAGGTTGTCGGGCTTCCGGGCGAAATGGGTTTCGTATGGGCCGCTGCAATTCTCAACGGTGTGTATGCCGGAATTATTCTGATGGTTACCTTCCTGGAACATGTGCCCTTGACTACAGCACAAGTGACGGTGATATGCACCATGATGCTGGTAGCCCATGCGTTGCCTGTAGAATTGCGGATAGCCCAGAAATCCGGCACCAGGCTGGTGTTTCAGGCTTTTTCCCGATTGCTGGGCGCTTTTGTGCTCGGCTGGCTGTTAAACGTGTTTTATAGCCTCACCGGTACACTTGAAGAGCCAGCACGAGTACTCTTCAGCCCGGAGCCTGCATCAGGAGCCGGATCGAAAACCCTGGTCATGTGGGCAGCCGGAGAAGGCCGCACTCTTGTCGGGATATTCCTGGTTATAATAGTCTTACTGGCCGGTATCAGGCTTCTGGATCATTTCGGAGTTATAAAGGCTATAAACCGAATGCTGAGGCCAGTGCTGTCGGTGGTGGGGATAGGCCCGGGTGCAACCACCGTGACGATGATCGGGCTTACTTTGGGTATAGCTTATGGCGGGGGGTTGATAATTCACCAGGCGAAATCCGGCGAGATTCCTCCGCGGGATTTATTTTTTTCCGTTACCTTAATGGGTCTTTCCCACAGCTTGGTGGAAGATACTCTTTTAATGGTTTTGATAGGAGCCCATATTTCCGGTGTTTTAGCGGCCAGAATCGCGTTTTCCCTTGCCGCTGTAGCACTTATAGCCGCGATTTGCAGGCGTCTTCCGGAGGGTTGGGCCGAACAGGTACTATGGCATGGTGCAACTTGACGCCACTTGACTTGACAACGTCAGAAGGAGCCTTTAAAGTGACCCCGGTTTCCGTCCTGAAACGGTCCTTTTGCCCAGCCCGCCTGCCTCCGTCCCAGGCTCGAATTTGGACAAACCAAGGACAATGCAGTCACTTTTTATCGGAAACCAGAGTTTTGTTTGCACCGGACATATGCCCGTGAGGAAGGAACAAGGAGGTTTCGACTATGGCATTCACGGTGTCCTTGTATGCCGCCGTTTTAGTGTTTCTGGCCGGCCTTGCCTATCGTATTTCCAGGTGGTTCACGCGAAATATCGGGGCTACAGGCAGAGACATCCCCCCCAGTAGAAGGTTTTTTGAGGCTGTTTCGGGAATCGGCCGGGTCCTAGCGAGTAGAAAAATTTTCGTTCTCCTGAAAGTTTTCGTGCTCGAAATTCTTCTACAGCTGAAGATCCTGAAAGAGAGCCCCCTGCGGTGGGTGATGCACCTTCTCATTTACTACGGTTTCATATTCCTGTTGCTTATGCATGCACTGGGCTCAGTGGTGAGCGAGAATATTTTCACCGATTATTTTTCTACCGTAAATCCGTTCTTTTTTCTCCGGGATTTTTTCGGGCTCGTCGTCTTGGCCGGACTCGCCATCGCGGTTTACAGGCGCTTCATTCTGAAAGTGCCGAGGATGCACTCGAACTCGATGGATGTTTACGGCATAGTTATTATAGCGGTTATAATTGTTTCCGGTTTTTTCCTCACAGGATTGAAAATAACCTCTCATTCTATTTTTAACCGCATGGTAGCGGACTTCTCTATCGTCTCGGAAGGCGAAGAGGAATATGAAGCGCTCGAAAGCCTGTGGGTCAAGGAGTACGGGTTGGTTTCTCCGAATGTAGAGCGCCCCTTCGATGAGGACCTGATTGAAATGGGCAGAGAAGTGCATGACATGGATTGCGCCTTCTGTCATTCGCCGCCCCAGTGGTCACCGGGTGGTTTCACTGTTGCGAAGGCTGTTTCTCCATTCGCCGCAGCGCTCGACAAGGCTGGTGTACCGGTTTTTTTCTGGTGGGTTCATGTTCTGGCCTGCCTTGTGGGCCTGGCCTATCTGCCGTTCAGCAAAATGTCCCATATAATTGTCACGCCGCTGAACATCCTAGTTAACGCGGTCACGGACCGATCCTCCACTTCCGCCGCCAATATTGCGACCATACAGTCTCTGGCACTCGATGCCTGCATGCATTGTGCAACCTGCAGCCTCCGGTGCTCTGCGGCAACTGTTTACCAGGCCAGGGGCAACAACTGCATACTGCCTGCCGAAAAAATGCAGATTCTAAGGCGGCTCGCCGACGGAAAGCCGGCTACGGAGCGTGAATTGAATGCCTTGACTGAAGGCATATACCTTTGTACCAACTGCGATCGGTGTACGGTGGTATGTCCGGCGGGTATCAATTTGAAGGAACTGTGGGTGGATGTGCGCGAGGAGTTGATTCACAGACCTACCTCGGTGGCCCCCGTGCTTTCCCCGTATTCCTTTCTGAGAGGGCTGAAACGCCCGGAACTGGCGGTGTACGAATACATGCCGCCGATCGACCGGGCACTGTCTTCGGCGGCCGGCGGGTTCGACGCCGTGATCGATTCGGAAGAACCTCTGGATCTCACGCTCGGCGAAGGCCGGGTAATACCGCCTGCGGATGCCGGCAGCTTCGCTTACTGTTTCGGTTGCCGTACGTGCTCTACGGTATGCCCTGTTGTGGCTGCCTATGATGATCCGGGGGAGGTCCTGGGGCTTTTGCCGCATCAGATCATGTGTGCGATGGGGCTCGGTCTTACCGAAGTGGCATCCGGGGCTCGAATGATCTGGGATTGTGTGACTTGTTACCAGTGCCAGGAGCACTGCCCACAGAAGGTTTGTGTGACCGATGTGCTCTATCAACTTAAGAACATGGCCGCCGAAAGGGCAGCCGCTGTTTCAAACGAGGGCCCTCCGGTCGAGGTAGGGTAAAGTGTTTTGGAACCCGCAGCCTGGAGCTTCGGGGAATCCGGGGCAGATGTTTAAACAAGATACCAGTCAGAGGGAACGCGATGAAATATGCATTATTTTTGGGCTGCAACATTCCCGCGCGGGTGGTTCAATATGAAAAATCTGTCCGGGCCGTATTTGATTTGCTCGATGTCGGCCTTGTAGACATAAAGGAGTTCGCGTGCTGCGGCTACCCTGCAAGGAATCTGGATC
>CAYXDR010000063.1:0-10713 GCA_964463515.1 uncultured Desulfobacteraceae bacterium
CCCATCGGCCGCACGGGTCGCTGCCATGTCGCTCCGCCGCCGCTGCGCCGCCGCCACCTCGTACTGCACGCGCAGCAGGAGGCCGATCGCGGCGCACATCGTGATGGTGCTGGAACCGCCGTAACTCATCAGCGGAAGAGTGAGCCCCTTGGTGGGCAGCAGACTCGTCACGACCCCCATGTTTATGAGAACCTGAAACGCCAGCATCGTCACAAGCCCCAGCGCCAGATAACTGTCGAAGACGTCCCGTGAATCAAGACCTGCCTTGAATCCGCGCACCAGCAAAACCGCGAACAGCACCACGATCAATGCAACACCGACAAAACCGGCTTCTTCGGCCGCCACGGCAAGGATGAAATCGGTGTGAGGCTCGGGCAGATAGAAAAGCTTCTGCGTGCTTCCACCGATGCCGGTGCCGAAGACACCCCCCGAGCCGAAAGCCATAAAGGAGTGGATGATCTGAAAGCCGATCCCTTCTGGATGCTTCCAGGGATCCCAGAAGGCCATCAAACGGTCTATGCGGTAAGAGGCCCTGTATATTCCCCAGGCGAGAAACGGCACTCCGAGCATTGTCAACCCCGCCAGATGCCATATCTTGGCTCCTCCGATAAATAGAAGGGTCATGACCCAGGTCCCGATTATCACAGCTGTGCCGAGATCGGGCTGCAACAGGATCAATCCCATAAACACACCGGCCATCACCAGGTGCGGAAAAATTCCTTTTGAAAACGTCCCCATCAGCTCACCCTTCTTGGACATGGAATAGGCCATGAACACCGCAAGCGTCACTTTCGCGGCCTCGGAGGGTTGAAAGCTGAAAAGCCCCAAATTAAGCCACCTGCAGGCACCCTTAACACGCACGCCCATCCCCGGGACAAAAAGCATGAGGAGCAAAGCCAAACTTAAGGCCAGCAGGACATAAACCAACTTTCCATAAAGCTTGGGGGGAATGTTCTTCCCCGCGATCAAGGCCAGTATCCCTAACAGCGCAAAGGATGCCTGGCGCTTCAAATAATAAAGGCTGTCGGACCTGTATTCGCTTCCCAGGGGGGAACTGGCGCTGAAAACAAACACGAGTCCGAGCGCCACCAGAAACAGGGTGGGGATCAGGATCATCAAATCGTATCCAGGCTCGCCACCAGCCTTTTTAGCCATTTATCACCTTTTGGACGGCAAGCGAGAACGCTTCGCCCCTCTCAGCGTAATCTTTGAACATATCGAAACTGGAACAGGCCGGGGCCAGCAATACTGAATCGCCGGTTACAGCCCGCGCCACGGCCTTTTTCACGGCATCCTCCATATCCACCGCGGTTTCCCATGGCACTGTGCCCTTAAACGCTTTTGCCAGAAGAGCTGTCGACTCCCCGACGAAAACCGCCGCCTTCACTCTGCCTTTGGCCGCCTTGACCAGGGGAGCGTAGTCCCCGCCTTTATCACGCCCCCCGGCTATCAGTATCACCGGGCGATCCATGCCGGACACGGAGCTTGCAGCAGCGGCCACGTTCGTGGCCTTGGAATCGTTGTAAAATGTGATGCCGTTGTGCTCGTTAACGAGTTCCATCCGGTTCGCCAGCCCCTGAAAACGGTCCACAGCCCGCTGAACTGCAGAAGAGTCAGCCCCGGCAAGGCACGCGGCAAGCGCAGAGGCGGTGATATTTTCCATGTTGTGGCGCCCTGCCAAATGAGTACGGGAGGTAGAAACTTCGATTGGCTCCCACTGCCCGCCTGGTGCAACGACGATACGGCCACGATTTAAAAACGCGTGCAGCCCGGGCCTGCCGCTGAAACCGAACCTGAATATTTTGACTCCGCGCGGCGGACTGACTTCGGCCAGCATCGGGTCATCGTCATTGACCACGAGACTGTCTCCCTCTTTCTGGCGGGCGAAAATCCGCTTCTTTGATTCGGCGTAAGACCGGTAATCGGGATACCTGTCCAGATGATCCGGGCTTATGTTAAGAATCACTGAAATATGCGGGCGGAAAAATTCCACGGAATCCAACTGAAAACTGCTCACTTCCAAAACCACCCAGTCCGGTTCGGCACCCGATGCAGCAAGAGCAGACAGCGGGGTTCCCAAGTTTCCTCCAACGAAGACATCCAGGCCGGCCTCGGTCAAAATGGTCCCTATCAACGAGGTCACAGTGGACTTGCCGTTGGTACCTGTGACCGCTATTATGGGGGAGTCGACAAAACGGGCGGCCAGTTCCATTTCTCCAAACACCTGGATGCCAAGTGTTTTTGCATGGTTCAGGAAAGGATGGTCCAAACGGACACCGGGGCTTGTCACCACCATGTCCACTTTTTCCAGCTGTTCTCTGCGGTGCGGGCCGGTTTCAATCACTATTCCGCGCCGGTCCATTTCGGCGCAGGCCGCCGGGTCCAGATTTTCCCGTTCGCGGCTGTCCAAAACACGCACCAGGGCACCCAGTGAATCGAGCCACCGGGCCGCCCAAAGTCCGGATCTGCCGAGGCCCACGACAAGAATCTTGTTTTGCCTGGGACCGAAAATCATTTAAGGCCGCCTTTCACGTCACCTGAGTTTCAATGTTCCAATGGACATCAATGCAAGCACGATTGCAATTATCCAGAACCTCACGATCACTTTAGGCTCCGGCCAGCCCTTCAATTCGAAATGGTGGTGGATCGGGGCCATGCGGAATATCCGCCGCCCTCCGCTGATCTTGAAATAAAGCACCTGAAAAATCACAGACAACGCCTCGAAGACGAAAAGCCCCCCTACCAGTGCAAGCACCAGTTCCTGTTTGGTAATAACCGCTATGGTTCCCAGCAGTGCTCCCAGGGGCAGGGACCCGACATCCCCCATGAACACCTCGGCAGGATAGGCGTTATACCAAAGAAACCCCAGACCTGCCCCGACGGCAGCTCCGCACACGATGCTCAACTCCCCGGCGCCCGCTATATAAGGTATCTGGAGATAAGAAGCTATTTTGACGTTGCCTGCGAAATAGGAGAAAACCACGTAGCTGCCGAAAGCCACGATCAGAGGACTTATGGCGAGGCCGTCCAAGCCATCGGTGAGGTTCACGGCATTCGAAGCCCCCACAATAATGAACATCGAGAGCAGAATGTATCCTACTCCGAGATCCGGCACAAAATTCTTGAAAAAGGGAACATTCAAATGCAGATCGAAACCTGGATGAAAATAAAGAACCAGTGATACAAGAAAAGCTGCAAGCATTTGAAAGGCCAGCTTGTATTTACCTCCAAGTCCTCTGCCCGCCTTGCCGGCCACTTTCAAATAGTCGTCAAGAAACCCTATGCCGCCGAAGGCCAATACCACGAACACGACCAGCCATACATAAATATTGTTGGGCTCGGCCCACAAAAACAATGAAGCAAGAACAACGGGCAGAATCAGGCATCCTCCCATCGTTGGAGTTCCCTTTTTCGAAACATGACTGGCAGGACCGTCCTCCCGGATTTTTTCCCCCACCTGCTTTTCGTGCAGTATCCGGATGACCCAGCCCCCGAGCAGCAGACAGAGGCTTAGAGAGCTGAGGGCAGCCAGTATCGTTCTGAACGTAAGGTAACGGAACACGTTCAGGACCGAAAGATCCTGCTGAAAGAACTGCAACAGTTTAAATAACATCGCCCTTCACCTCTCTGGATGTCATCCTGAAGCGTGGTTTCCCCTCAAAATCTCCACCACGCGCTCCATGCCGGCCGACCGGGAACCCTTTATGAAGATCACATCCCCGGGTCTTACAGCTTTGCCGATTTTCGATGCCACAGCCCCGTGCGATTCCAAAACCTCTATGTCCGCCGGCTGCATACCCTCCTGCTCGGCCCCTCTCGCCATATCCGGTGCGTGAGGGCCCATGGCCCAGAACCGGGCTGCACCCGAGCTCGCCACGAGTCCACCCGCATCCAGGTGGGCCGCCGCCGTCCCGCGGCCCAGTTCCGCCATGGTCCCGAGAGCGACCAGCAGCCTTGAGTCCCCTTTGACAAGCGCCGCCGCGCTTTTGAGGGCCGCCTTCAGGGAAGATGGATTCGCGTTGTAGGAATCGTCCACCAGGACCCAACCACCCGGCAGCCGGTGAACAATGAACCTGCCGTTCAGCGGCGTAAACCTTTCGAGGGCAAGGACCGCCAGATTCAGCGAAGCACCGGCTGTAACTCCCAGGGCTGCTGCAGCCAGAGCATTCATGACCTGGTGTTTACCTGCCGCCTTGAGCGCCACGCTGCGACTCTCTTGGCGGTAAACCAGAAGGAAGCGAACTCCCTCCAATCCCATATCCTTCACCTGGACGGCCCGGAAGTGGTTGTGTTCGCCCAGCCCGAAAGTGATTACCGTCTTACGGCTTTGATCGGCGCGTTTTATTAATTCAGGATCATCCCCGTTCAGCACCAGAGGAGATCCGGGCGGCAGGCCTTCTGCCAGTTCCCATTTCGCACGGGCCACACCTGAAAGGCTCCCCAATCCCTCGAGATGCGCCATCCCGACATTCGTGATCAAACCCATATTCGGGGCCGCAATATCTGTCAAAACTCCTATTTCCCCGGGCTTGTTCATACCCATTTCCACCACTGCGAAACAATGCTCGGCCCGGATTCTGAGGAGCGTCAACGGAACGCCTATCAAATTGTTCAAGTTGCCCTCTGTCTTCAATGTGGGAGCGATGGTTTCAAATACCAGCGCGGCCATTTCCTTGGTCGTAGTCTTACCCGCACTGCCTGTGACAGCCGCTACGGTCAAAGAATGCCGCCGCCGCCACCAGCCGGCGAGGGCTCCGAGGGCTTGAAGAGGATCTGTCACTCCCACCACAACTCCTTGGCCTCCCACCGAAGCCGCGCGTTCACGGTGGACCACAACTCCACAGGCCCCGGCCGAAAGAGCTTTATCCGCGAACAGGTGCCCGTCGAAACGTGGGCCGGAAAGGGCGAAAAACAAATCGCCCCGCCCAAGTGTTCTGGAATCCGTGGAAGCTCCTGAAACAACGGTAGAACCATCTCCACGCAACACCGTTCCGCCGCATGCGGAGGCGATTTCGGCTGCTGTTACACTGCCCCACGAAGGATTCATCAGATCGTTCCTCCTGCTGCTTCGGCAGCCGCAACCCGGTCATCAAAAGGCCTTCTAACCCCGTCCTTCTCCTGGTAGTCTTCATGTCCTTTGCCTGCAATGAGCACAAGATCACCCGGACGGGCGGCCTCAATGGCCGTCTCGATGGCGATGCGGCGGTCCAGCCGGAGCAAATACCGCCCTGTAAGATCTTCGGCAGGCCGGGACAAGCTTTCCATCCCCCCGGCAATCACCCCCTCCTCCACCTGGGCTGCTATGGCCGCAGGATCTTCCGTTCGGGGATTGTCCGAGGTGATTACAACGAAATCGCTCATGTCGGCCGCAATACGCCCCATCTCGGCCCGCTTGCCCGGGTCCCTGTCTCCGCCGCATCCGAAAACGGTCAGCAATCTTCCGGAAACAAGACCTTTGACTGCTTCCATCGCCTTCAGCAAGGCGTCCGGGCTGTGGGCGTAATCAACCAGGATCGTTATATCCTTCCGGTTCGGGACCCTTTCGAGCCGCCCCGGCACTCCTTTCACCGACCCTATTCCCGACGCCGCCAGGCGGGGATCACAGCCGAACGAAAGACCCGCAGCCGCCGCGGCCAATATATTGTAAACATTGAAAGTGCCCACGAGCGGCGAGTCGACGACCATTTCCCCTGCCGGAGTCAAAATCCGTGCGAAAAGCCCCTCGGCCGTGAACTTGGTCTCCACCGCCCTTACATTGCAGGCTTTACCGAGCCCGTAGGTGACGACCCTTGCCTCGGTGCGCCGGGCGAGTTTCTCCCCTGCAGGGTCATCCCCGTTGATCACCGCTACTGCCGACTGATCCAGATCCTCGAAAAGGATTGCCTTGGCGTCGAGATATTTTTCCATGGTCCGGTGGTAATCCAGGTGGTCCCTGGAAAGGTTGGTGAAAACCGCCCCGCTGAAGCGGCACGCGCTTACCCTCCCTTGAACCAGCGCGTGGGAGGAAACCTCCATTACCACATCGCTCACTTCGTTTTCGGCCATTTGATGCATGATGTCCATAAGTTCCAGCGGTTCCGGAGTCGTCGTTTTGCAACGATGAGCCTGACCCGGCATCCGCCAGTTGATGGTGCCTATAACTCCCGGTCTTTTCCCTGCTGCAGCAAGGACCCCCTCCATCAAATAGCTGGTGCTGGTCTTTCCGTTCGTTCCCGTTACGGCCCAGATATTCATCCGTTCATGTGCAAAGCCGTACCAACGGGCGGCGATTTCAGAAAGCGCTCTGCGTGAGTCCGAAACCAGTACCACGGCAGGGCCACCGTGGATTTCATTCAAAAAGTTCCCGGATTCCACCACCAGGGCCGCCGCACCCCGCTCAAGCGCTTCTGATATGAAGTTGTGCCCATCGACGCTTGCCCCTCTCAAGGCCACAAACAGCCATCCTGGTTCGACCTTCCGGGAATCAAAGGTTATGCCGCGGACTTCGGTTCGCTCATTGCCCTTGAAATCCAGTATGTTCACGGATGTCAGCAGTTCATTCAGATGCATTATGCTTCCAGATCATTTTGTTCCGGCCCCAGGGTCAGGCCGGAGATTCAAACCGAACCTTGACCGTTATACCCTTTTCGATGGGAGTTCCGGGAAAAGGTTCCTGTGAAACCGCAAATCCGCTCCCTTCAACCTCTACCAGCACGTCGAGCTGCCTGGTGCGTGTAAGGACTTCCCGTAAACCCATTCCGGAAAAATCCGGCATCGCACCGGCTGCTATGTTTTGCTTGCGAAGCTCTGAGGCGATACTCTGGATCTTGGCACGCGTCTCCGAGTCCCATGCCGGGGCCTGCCGTTTCTTAAATACCGCAGAACGTGTTTCCGGGCTGATGCGCAAATGAGCCAAGGCCCATGAACCAAGCTCCTTGAATGCGGGAGCGGCCACCACTCCGCCGTAATAGGAGCCTTTAGGTTCATCTATCGCAACCGCAATCAGAAGTCTGGGGGAATGAAGAGGCGCAAAGCCGACGAAGGCTGCGACATATTTACTCTTTGAATAAGCCCTCGTCTCCGGGTCGACCTTCTGGGATGTACCTGTTTTACCGGCAACCCTATAACCTTCTATTGCAGCCTGGGGAGCGGTGCCTTCCGCCGAAACGACACCCTCCATGATCGCCGAGACCGTTCCGGCCACCGACGGGGAAATGACCCTCCGAACCACCCTGGGCCTGTTTTCCAGAACAACCCGCCCGTCTTCATCCACTATGCGTGCAACCACGTAGGGCTTCATGAGAACTCCACCGTTTGCCAGTGACGCCGTCGCCACGGCAAGCTGAAGAGTGGTGGCTGTCATCCCCTGGCCGAAGCAGAGCGTGGCCTGCTCGATTGCACGGTTGGTGTCAGCATCCCTGACGTAACCCTTTCGCTCTCCCAGGATGCCTGAACCGGTGTCGGCCCCGAACCCGAATTTTTTGAGATACCGGACCACCGCCCTGTGCCCCAGGGTTCTGCCCAGCTTGATCGCCCCGATGTTGCTGGAGTGAATCACGACCTCCGAGGCGGTCAGGGTTTCATGCTCGTGCGTGTCGTGAACGGTATTTCCGCCTACTCTATAGGACCCCTGCTCGCAATAAAAAGGGGTGGCGGGCGTAACCACGCCCTCATTCAACGCGGCGGCCAGGATAAAGGGCTTTATTGTGGAGCCCGGTTCAAAAACGTCTGTAACCGCCCTGTTGCGCCATTCGGCCGGGCCGTGCCTCCTGAATGAATTCGGGTTGTATTCCGGCACCACCGCCATAGCCAGGATTTCGCCGCTTTGCGGGTTCATCACCACGCATGTTCCACCCTTTGCCTTGAACCTTTCCACCGCCGCACGAAGCGCGGCCTGGGCCTTGTACTGGATTCCCTCGTCAACGGTCAGATAGATGTCATGACATTTTCGCCCCGTAGTGTCCGGTCGGCTGACGGCGAAGGTCCTGCGCCTTGCGTCCCTCATCTGCATTATGGTCTCCCGCGGACCCTTTAAATAATCGTCATATTTTCTCTCGATCCCTTCGAGGCCCTGCCCATCACTTCCAACAAAACCGATCAGGTGGGCTCCCACCTCCTTTCCGGGAAAAAATCTCTTTGTTTCCGAAATCACGCCTATTCCATCAATATCCAATGATGCAGCCAGTTGGGCGGTATGGGAAGGAACCTTTCTCTTTATCCACACAAAGCGGCCCTTGCTTTCAAGCAGCTCCAGGATATTCTTTTCAGGTTCATTAAGAACGCGGCCCAGTTCTCTGGCGGCTTTCCCCCGGTCGCGGGTATAAAGGGGATCTGCATAGATGGATTTGACATCGACGCTCACTGCGAGTTCATGGCCGTCCCTGTCGTAGATGGAGCCTCTTGAAGGAGGCAGCTTGACCTCTCCCTGGATGCCGTTGGCTGCAATCTGCCGCAGTCTGGGGCCTTCGATCACCTGGAGCTGAAATGCACGAGCCAACACAGCCCCCAACCCAAGAAGGATCGTGCAGGCTACGGCATAGACTCTCAAACGAATCCATTTTTTCCGCTTTACCTTCATGGCAGTACGACAACCTGATCCCTCGTTGGCCACTTCATTTCCAGATCCTCCAGAGCCACTTTCTCCAAACGCTCGGATGACTTCAAATAGGCCAGCTCCACCTTCAGCTGCCTGTTTACATTGATGAGGGCCCTCTCCTCTGTTTTCAGCCTGCTGATGCTGTAGCCCAGCTGGGTGCCCTCAAAGTTGGACCACACATAACCAATGCTGCAGCTCATAAAAGTGATTACGGTAACGATCACGACCAGCAGCTGCCTCCCGGTGAGCCTGACCCGTGCGGATTTGATGCGGATGTTTCTGGGGCCTACACCGGTCTCGACATTCCGCGATCCCTTTATGTTCGATACGATCTCTGTCCTGGTCATTCAAACACCCTCCGTGCAGCTCTGAGCACCGCGCTTCGTGCCCGTGGATTTGACTCGGTTTCATTCTGCTGAGCCTTTATCCCCTTCCTCGTTAAAGAGCGGAACGATGCTTTGAAACCACATGCACAAACCGGCAGGTCCGGCGGGCACCTGCACCCTTTCTCCCAGGACTTGATTGCCTTTTTGACCAGTCGGTCTTCCAGAGAATGGTAGGACAGAACCACGAGCCGGCCGGAGTCATTCAGTAACGACGGGGCCGAATTCAAAAATTTTTCAAGATTGCTCAGTTCGTCGTTTACAGCTATTCTCAAAGCCTGGAACGACTTTATTGCCGGGTGCCTGGCCTTGAAACGCGAAGAGGCCGGAAATACGGAAGCTATCAGTGATGACAGCTCCAGAGATGTTTCTATGGGCCGTCTTTCACGCTCTCTGCAAATCGTTTTCGCGATCCGGGCCGCCCGCCTCTCCTCACCGTACTCGCGCAGAATCCGCTCTATTTCTTTGCAGGTTGAAAAATTGATTAAATCCCGTGCCGTGAAATCCAGGGAAGGGTCCATTCTCATGTCCAGAGCTTCATCCGCGGTGACGCTGAATCCCCGGCCCGAGGAATCGAGCTGGTAGGAGGACATCCCCAGGTCCAGCAGGAGACCGTCCACCCGCCCGATTCCGTGAGCCGAAAAAATCGCGGGTAATTCCGAAAAATTCCCCTTTATCACCCTGGCACGGTCTGCCATGAAGGCAAGCCTTCGGGAAACCATTTCCACGGCACACGGATCCCGATCTATCGATACGAGCCGGCCGTTTTCAGCCAAACCCCGTGCGATAATCTCGCTGTGCCCGCCGCTTCCCGCCGTAGCATCCACGTAAATTCCATCCTTTTTCCACAAAAGGATGGAGGCCACTTCGCGGGAGAGTACGGGGACGTGCGGATATTTCACGGCCGACCTCTAGAAGCTTATATTCAACAGCGCCTCACTCGCTCCAGCAAACTCCTCCCGGGCGCGCGGGAACTCATGCTCATCCCACAGTTCCTTCTGCCATATCTCGAATCTTTTCAAACAACCGACCAGGACGACTTCTCCATCCAGCCGTGCGTGCTCCCTCAAATCGGCCGGGATGGTGATCCTGCCCTGTTTAAGTTGACATTCCACCGCTCCCGAGATGAAATAGCGGATGTAGGCGTGCACTTTGGGGTCAAAAAGGGGAAGGCGGGCCGCCTGCTCTTCGATGATCTTCCAGTCTTCCATCTGGAAGGCCCACAGGCAGCGGTCGTGATTGGTCACCACGACACTGTCGCCGCCCTTGAGTTCAAGCACTTCCTTGAACCTGGCGGGGATGGCCAACCGCCCCTTTGAATCAAGAGTATGTCTCGACCTCCCGTGGAACACAGGCACCCCCCTATGCCACTCTATGCCTTTTTATGACACTTTGTGACACAACGTATCCCTATGCCCGGGAATTGTCAAGAAAAAATCTTTGTCCGCTGGAAAGATGCTGTGAGGTTCACCGAGGGTGGGTGGATAAAGGGTAAATCGCTTTTGTTTTTATTGGAATCGGCGTCGGAGTCGGTATATCTTTTTGTTTGAACCGCGAAGATGCTCCCGAGATGCTCTGCATGCCGAGGATCTTCGAGAGGGCGCAAATGGCGGTGCTTTCCATCAAGAATATCTCTCGCCCGCTCGCCCTGCTCGCTAGAGCCGCAGAGAACCCAGAGTAGGCGGAGGGGAGGATGACAAGGCACGGCTGATGGAGCCATGCCCCAAAGCTTCAATTGCGCGAGCGCATCTCAGC
>CAYXDR010000064.1:0-10701 GCA_964463515.1 uncultured Desulfobacteraceae bacterium
AGCCTGTCGGAGGGATCCATCTTGAAGGGCCTTCTAGGAGGCGCTTTCGGCATGTTGCTCGGCACGATGGGAGTTTCACCCATCGGAGGGGAGACCCGCTTCACATTCGGGATGCCGGTGATGCAGGGGGGAGTCGAAATGATCGTGGCACTTATCGGCCTCTTCGTTCTCCCTGAGCTTTACGGCATGGCTGCACAGGGGCGGGCCGCGCTCGGCGAGGTGACTCTGTCGTCAAAAGAGCGTGCTTCTTTTTGGAAGGTGACAAAGAGAGTTCTTTCCATGCCGGGCAACTTGATCAGGTCCTGCACCATCGGCGAAATCGTAGCTATCATTCCAGGGGCCGGGGGAAATATAGCAAACCTTGTCGCGTACAATGAAGCCAAACGCGCTTCCAAACACCCCGAGCGTTTCGGTACCGGCGTCGTCGAGGGGCTCGTCGCCACGGAATCAAGCAACAACGTGACTGTTGCCGGCAGCATGGTGCCGCTGTTGACCCTGGGAATTCCTGGGGCGCCCCCTGATGCGGTGATTCTCGGCGTGCTGCTCCTGCACGGACTTCGCCCTGGAATCGAACTTTTCACAACCAGCGGCGTTCTTACATACGGGTTTATCATTTCCATGGGCCTTGCAGCATTGGCGATGGTACCGGTAGGATTGCTCGGCGGCCGTCTGATCTATCGAATCATTTTCAAAACACCTTATTATTTTCTCGTACCCACGATAGGGCTGGCCACGATATTGGGGACATATGCCCTCAGAAACAGCGTCTCTGACGTCATCATCATGCTCATACTCGGCACTGCGGGCTATTTGTTCAAGCAAATCGACGTGAATCCCGCCCCTATAGTGCTGGGCTTGATCTTGGGCGGGATAGCGGAAATCGGTTTCGTTCAAACGCTTCTGACTGGCATGGCCCAGAAATTTCCTGTCCTGCGGCTATTTCAAAACCAGCTTTCATGGATACTGATCGGGATGGTTGTGGTATCGGCCGCATGGCCATATTTCTCCGCATTTCGCAGGCGGAAATCGCGAAAAAAGCAGATGGAAAAGGAGAAAGCCAATGATTAAAAATGCCAACACTGACCTGATTGCCGGCCTGGTGGGGCTCGGTATAACCGCTGCGTTCTGGTTTTCTTTAGACCCTGAAATGACGCGATTGAGCAAGATGTTTCCAAAGGCCATGATCAAAATAATGGCGTTGATCTCGGTGTTACTGTTAATTAGGGGTTTCCTGAGCCCGGACCGCAGGAACTTGTTTGCCGAAGGAAGCAATCGCCGTGTGCTTGTAACAGCCTTGCACTTTTTCGGCTGGGGCATCGCCATACCCTATTTCGGTTTTTTTGTCTCCAGCGCGGTCGCCATCTCTTCTCTGGTTTACTACCTGGCCTTAGCCAACCGCCGGGTCACCTTGAAAGCGATGTCCGGCTGGGTGCTGATCGTACTTTTCGAAGTAAGTATCTTTTATTTTATTTTTACAAAGCTTCTGCATATTCCTCTTCCGCGCGGATTCTTGATTTAAAATAACATTACTGATCGAAACGTTATTCAGCGCTCAAAGGAGAAACGAATGGAATACAAGATCGCATTGGTACCGGGCGACGGCATCGGCAGGGAAGTGGTACCCGAAGGTGTGAGAGTTCTGGAAGCCATGGCATCAAAGTATAGTTTTAAGCTCAGTTTCACCGAGTTCCCATATTCATGTGAATATTATCTGGAGCACGGTCAGATGATGCCTTCAGATGGCCTGGAAAAACTAAAACCGTTTGATTCGATCCTTCTGGGTGCGGTCGGAGACCCCTCTGTGCCGGACCATGTATCCCTGTGGGGGCTTCTGATGCCCATCCGCCGGGGGTTTGACCAGTACGTAAATGTCAGGCCCGTGCGCCTGCTTGCCGGCATTCAGTCACCCCTTTCCGGCAGAAAGCCGGAAGACATTGATTTTGTGGTCATAAGGGAAAATACGGAGGGAGAATATTCGGACATAGGAGGAAGAATTTTTTCTGGAACCGAACGTGAAATGGCCGTACAGGAGACCATTTTCACCCGCAGCGGAGTGGACAGGGTTATGAAGTTTGCTTACGAACTGGCCCGGTCCCGTCCAAAAAAACATATCACAGCCGCCACCAAGTCAAACGGCATCAAACATACCATGCCTTTCTGGGATGAACGCTTCGAAGCTGCAGGCCGAATTTACCGCGATGTAAGCCGGGACAAATATCATATAGATATATTATCGGCCAACTTTGTGCTGCACCCGGACTGGTTCGACGTGGTTGTGGGAAGCAACCTTTTCGCGGATATTCTTTCAGACCTGGGGCCTGCAGTAGCAGGCGGTATAGGTATCGCCCCCTCTGCGAACTTAAATCCTGAAAGGATTTTCCCGTCCATGTTCGAGCCCGTCCACGGTTCCGCTCCGGATATCGCAGGCAAGGGCATCGCAAACCCTGTTGCAACAATCTGGTCCGTCCAGATGATGCTTGATTTCCTCGGGGAAAAACAGGCTGCAAGCGCCCTCATGAAATCCATCGAAACCGTTACTGCAGAAGGTTACTGCACGCCGGACCTCGGTGGAGAGGCTCGAATGAGCCAGGTTACCGACCGCATAATTGAACTGTTCTGAGTTTAAAATCAAGGAAGCCTGAAAACACAGAGCGTTATCAGGGGTCGACGGGTTTTTAAAGACGTATTATAATGCGTCACCTGTCTGTGCATGGTGAACTCTATAATGCACGGCAAATCATTTTTGGACGGAAAATGCGAATATGATAACATTACTTGATTACGGCGCGGGAAATGTGCGCAGTGTGATAAATGCCCTCGAACGCTTGGGGGCAAAAGTGGCAATAGTCCGACGCCCGGAAGACATCCTGAATGCTGAAAAACTCGTTTTTCCAGGCGTAGGAGCTTTCGGGAGCATGATGCATATGCTGGACCGAAAGGGGTTCATTCCTCCTCTTGTTGAATATGTACGTTCGGGCCGGCCTTTTCTCGGTATCTGTCTGGGTCTGCAGGCGCTTTTCGACGGCAGCGAAGAAGCTCCCGGTGTACCTGGACTGGGCATCATTCCGGGGGTCGTCAAACGCTTTGGGCACGGCCGTCCTGTACCGCACATGGGATGGAACGGTTTCAAGGCCCGCCGCCCTTCCGTCCTTTTCAGGGGGATGCGCGGAGATGAGAAATTTTATTTCGTGCACTCCTACCACGGAGTGCCTCTGGATAAATCCTGGGTGCTTGCCACCACCCATTACGGCGAAGAGTTTGTAAGTTCGGTACAAAAAGGCTCGGTGGCTGCAGTGCAGTTTCACCCGGAAAAAAGCGGAGAGCACGGGCTTAGGATCCTGGAAAATTTTCTCTCTTTCAACGCAGAACCGGTTCTGCCGCCCACCGCCATTAGAAGCAGCAACCTGGCCAAGCGTATAATTGCCTGCCTGGATGTACGAAGCGACGAGCACGGCCGGCTGGTGGTCACCAAAGGAGATCGCTACGATGTCCGGGAAAATGGCATGATAAGAAACATGGGGAGTCCCGAGGACTTGGCGAAGCGTTACTACGAAGAGGGAGCCGACGAGATCACGTTCCTCAACATAACAGGGTTCAGAAATATCCCCCTCGAAGACATCCCCATGCTCGAAGTGCTGAAGCGCACATCAGAAAATGTTTTCGTTCCCTTGACGATCGGAGGAGGAATCAGAGATTACACGGACCGCGATGGGGTCCATTACAGTGCGCTGGAAATGGCGGCAGCCTATTTCCGGTCAGGGGCCGACAAGATATCCATAGGCAGTGACGCGGTTCATATCGTTGAAACGTGCATCGCAACAGGCCGGGCCAGCGGGCGGTCAGCAATCGAAAACATATCCCGCATATACGGAAGCCAGGCCGTGGTCGTTTCCATTGACCCCCGCAGGGTTTATGTCTCATCTCCGGAAGATGTGCCCCATCACGTGATTGAAACGGTATTCAGGGGCCCGCGGGGCGAGCGCTACTGCTGGTATCAGTGTACCACGGGCGGAGGCCGCCATAAAAGAGACCTGGATGCCGTAACCGTTTCCCGAATCAGCGAAAAACTCGGTGCCGGAGAAATTTTACTCAACTGCATAGATCGCGACGGTACAAATGAAGGTTTCGACCTGGAATTGATAAATGCAGTGGTCGACAACGTGGGGATACCCGTGATAGCATCCAGCGGTGCAGGTTCTGTACAGGATTTCAGCGACGTCTTTACCGAAACCAGGGCTGGGGCCGCATTGGCTGCAGGTGTTTTTCACCGGGGCGAGGTGTCAATAAGGGAGGTCAAGGAGCATTTGACCGGAAAAGTGGAAATCAGGAGTATATAGAAAATGGATTTCAACAAGATAGACCGGAATTTCCTCAGAACAAGAGCCGCACTTAAATGGGGAAGATGGAACGATGACATAATCAGCCTTACAGTAGCCGATATGGATTTTCCGGCTCCCGATGCAATTAAAGACGCCGTGATACAGGCAGTTAAGGAAGATAGAACCCCCTACAGTTTTTATGGAGGAGACCCGGACGTGGTGGAGGTGGTGTGTGAAAAGCTTAACCGGGTTAACGGGATACCGGCAACGCCTGAAGATCTTCACATGATTCCTGGCACTATGTTCGCTATTTTCCTCGCATGTCACTATGCTCTGGATCCAGGTTGTGAAGCTGTAATATGCCCTTCTCCCGTTTATCCTCCCTTCATCGAAAACATCGAGAATGCCGGGGGAAAGGCGGTTCACTGTTCTGTCCAGTTTCAAAACGGACCCGGACTCGACCTGGACGACCTCCGGAGAAAAATCACGCCGAAGACAAGAATCATCATGCTTTCCAATCCAAACAACCCTTGCGGAATCGTCCTGACGCGCCGGGAATTAGAAGGCATCGGCCGCATTGCACAGGAAAACGACCTTATGATTTTCTCCGACGAGCTCTATGAGGACATGCTTTTTGAAGGGGAGCACACTTCCATCGCATCCCTTGACCAGGATCTTTTCGAACGAACGATAACAGCCTTCGGGTTCAGCAAGGCATACGGCATTCCTGGCTTCAGGATCGCCTATATAACGTGCCGCGGAAAACATATGGCAGCCATAAAGGAATTTCTCCACGGGGTCATAGTGCACGCGGATACCCTGGCCCAGGCGGCTGCCAAGGCGGCTATTCTGCATGGAGGCCAGTGGCTGTCCTCCTTTATGGAACACCTCAAGAATATGCGTGAATATACCGTCGAAAGGTTGAATTCTATTGACGGCATTCAGTGCCCTGTTCCCATGGCGACCCCTTTCGTGTTTCCCGATGTAAGCGGCTTTGGAGTTTCGGGTGACAGGATGGCCCAAATTCTGGCCGAAGAGGCCCGGGTGGCGGTCCACGGAGGAGCTGCCTATGGACCCGCAGGGCTAAACAGGATCAGGATAAACTTCGCCACGGCAAAGCCTTTACTCCAAGAGGCTTTTGATCGAATCGAAACAAGGCTGGCAATCCAAGCCGGATAGCTATGACCAAAACAATTTACCTGGACAACGCTGCCACCTCATACCCGAAGCCACCGCAGGTGGTGGAGGCCATGGTTTATTTCATGAACGAAGTCGGGGCGAATCCCGGCCGTTCCGGCCACCGCCTGTCTGTTGAAGCCGAACGGATAGTACAAAACGCCAGGAAAAGCCTGGCGCGCCTGTTTAACATACCTGATCATTCAAGAATAGTATTCACCCTCAACATAACGGAATCCTTGAACATGGTTTTCAGCGGGTTCCTCAAACAAGGAGACCATGTAATAACCACCGGCATTGAACACAATTCAGTGATACGCCCCCTCAAATATCTGGAAGAGACGGGGTATATATCTCTTTCCGTCGCACGGTGCGACCACGGCGGTTTTCTTGACATAGACCAAATACCGCGCCTTGTCCGCCGGCAAACCGCCCTGATAGCCGTCAACCATGCCTCCAATGTCTGTGGTACGCTGCAGGATATCAGGTCGGTAAGAGAGGCTGCCGGCGATATTCCGCTCCTTGTTGATGCCGCCCAGACAGCAGGATCAGTTCCCATTGACGTTCAAGCGGACGGAATCGATTTACTGGCCTTCACAGGCCATAAGTCACTTATGGGTCCCCAGGGCACAGGCGGCCTTTATATCCGCAAAGGCATAAAACTTCGGCCTTTCAAACGCGGCGGAACCGGGAGTGAGTCTGAAAAATTATCGCAGCCGGACTTCCTGCCGGATGCGCTGGAAAGCGGCACACAGAACAATGTCGGAATAGCCGGGCTCGGAGCGGGAGTCGACTTCATTCTCTCCACCGGTGTCGAAAAAATCCGTGATCACGAACAGGCCTTGACAACAATGTTTCTGGCCGGCTTACATGATCTACAGGGCTTGACCATATACGGACCGCTCAAAAGCGAGCTGCAGACGTCCACGGTGTCAATCACTTTCGACCCGGTGATGCCCATGGAAACAGACGATGTTCTGCGCGGCTGCGGCTCTATCAATCTCGCCTGGCTTGAGGACGGCATCGGTCTTCATGAAGCTGATCGTTTACTGAATACCGACCATGACATACTGGTGCGAACCGGTCTCCATTGCGCCCCTCTCGCTCACCAGAGCCTGGGCACATTCCCTGAAGGTACGATCAGGATCAGTATCGGTTACTTCAATACAACCGAAGACATTGACCGGGCAGTTTCCGCTGTAAGAAGCATCGCTGAAAAACAGTAGTCGGAGAGGTGAAAATTGTCTTTCAGTCATAGCCTTGTATAACTGGCTTCCTGCATGTTATACTTTAATTTGTCGTCTGAAGCGTGCTTCTTTCAGTGATTCAAATAAAATTTACGAAGGAGATCCTGAAAATGGAAGACAAACTTTCCAGACGTTTCTACCTAAAGCAATTCAGAGCCATAAGTCATGCCATATGCACATATGAAGATCTTGACCTTCTTATGAGCCACCTGGTGGAAGGCACAACAAGAACCTTCCAGGCCAAGGGCTGCAGCATAATGCTCCTCGATGAACGCGAAAAACAGCTGTTTCATGTAAGTTCCTACGGTATAAGTGAAAGTTATATCCGCAAAGGCCCTGTACTGGTTGATGACCCATATTGTGCTGTATGCACTGGTGAGCCGGTTTATTTCAAAGACATCCAGCATGACGAACGGGTGCAATATCCGAAAGCCGCTGCAGCCGAGGGGATAGTTTCGATGCTTTCCGTGCCCATAAAGAGCCGCTCCAACATTATAGGGATACTTCGCGTTTATCACGGTGAGGACATGGAATTTCATGAGGCCGATGTAGAAACTCTGGTGGTCCTGGCCGAGCAGCTCGGGTTGGTCATCGAACTCAACGGGCTTAAAAATTTCCTCGATACCATCAAAATGGCCCTGGAAAATCTGCCCTTACGTTTGCTTGAAGGATATTGAACTTGAGCACCAGGATAATCACCGACACCAGTGAAATATTCGAAATCGACCGTGGAGATGTAATTCAAGTCGGCGGCAGGCATTACACGGTAAAGGGTCATGAAAGAGAAAGCAGATTCGGCATGGAGGACCCCAAATTTTGGGTCAAACGCGTAGAGGACCTTGAAACCAAAGAAAAAAAAATAATTAAACTTTCTTTTCTCGAGTCATTTGACACATACATAGGAGGGGCAAAGATTCGGTGTTTCAGAAATCCCGACAAAGAAGCGAAGATCCTGGATCTTGTTAAGGATGATTCTTCCTTTATGCACGGAATAGCGCACAGGGACGAAAAAGGGAACATACTTCGGATTCTGGACATCATCCCGGGACAAAACTTCCTGATGTATATCGCAGGCCTTTCGATGCCCCACCGAAATTATTTCAACTCGGTACTTCCAGATGTACTCAGGCGGCTCGTGAAAGCTGTTGAGGCGATACGCTTTCTTCACATGAATGGCTTTAAACATGGTGATATTAGAAATGACCATATAATCGTAAATCGTGATACCGGGCAATATGTTTGGATAGACTTCGATTATGACTATGAAGCTACAGAAAATCCGTACGGTGTGGATATTTTTGGTATAGGAAACATATTGATAAACGCCATCGGCAAAGGTTTTCACACAGTCGATTTAATTGCGCAGGACCCGGATGCCTATTCTTGTCTGGACGGCAAGATAGAGCCGGGGGATTTTTCAATCCTGTATCGGAGGAGATTTATTAATTTAAGAAAGATCTATCCTTATATACCTAAAATTTTAAATGATATTGTGATGCATTTTTCCTGTGGAGCTAATATCTATTATGAATCCACGGACGAAATTCTGGAAGATTTAAACCGATGCCTTTACTCTCTGTTCGAATAGGAGGGCACAATCGTGACGAACTCTATTCTCGTACCGTTGTCCGATTCAATAAGTTCAAGGACTGTGATAAACTTTCTTTCGAACCTGGCATTCTGCCCTGAGGATGCAGAAATAACCCTTCTGCACTTGTTCAGAAAGCCGTCGGCAAGCGAGGAGTTGATGGGTAAAAAATTTACGGCTGAAATGCCCTCCAAAGCCCAGGGTTTGCTCGAACGCGCCAGGGATACCCTTGTCGAAAGCGGTTTCAACCCGAATAGAATAAAAATATCCATGGTCACAGACTTCTACGAAACCATAGCAGACGGGATAATAGACCAATGTAACAAAAAAAAATACGATATGGTGGTAATAGGAAGAAAACACATGTCCAAAGCTGAAGAGTTTGTCCGTGGAGATGTAAGCGTGCGGTTGATCCGCGCTCTTGAAGGCTCTGCAGTGCTCGTGGTCAAGGCAGAGTGAAGGGGTAACAGCGAAAGCAACATTTCGTTCGGGATCAGGAAAAATATTCGAAAAACATGGACATCATTCCCAGATAGATGAACAAACCGAGGATATCGTTGGATGTCGTGACAAAAGGCCCGGTTCCGAGAGCCGGGTCGGCATTGAACCGCTTCAAGGTAATGGGAACCGCACATCCGATGAATCCTGAAAATAGAACAACCAAGACCATTGAAAGGCTCATCACCAGGCCGAGGCGGTAATCACCCAGCCAGGCGCCTGCGATCAACCCCAGCAGTAGTCCGCATATAAGCCCGTTTATCAAGGCCACTTTAACTTCCAGCAACAACCTGCGTCCAATATGAACGAGGCTTATATCTCCTGTCGCTAACCCCCGGACAACAACGGTAGCCGCCTGTGTGGCCGTATTTCCGGCCATAGCCATAATGACGGGGAAGAAAAAAGCAAGGGCAACCATTTTCTGAAGGGATTCTTCGAAATGGTTGATAACCGCTGCAGCGCAAATGCCTCCCAACAGCCCGGCGATCAGCCAAGGCAGCCTGGCACGGGAAATTTTTATGGTGGACTCCTCGGTTATCTCCTGGTCGATTACACCGGCCATCAACGAAAAATCCTCGTCCACCTCTTCTTCCAGCGCATCGAGGATATCGTCATAGGTGATGCGGCCAACCAGCCTTCTGTGTTCATCAACCACCGGAATATTAACCAGGTCGTATTTTCTTACAAGGCGCACGACCTCTTCCTGGTCTGCAAAAACATCGACAGAAATCACTTCCGGGTTCATGATCTCTCTGATCTGGGTGTCAGGAGGAGAAATGACCAGGTCTTTGAGAGAAACAACGCCTACAAGTCGCTGGAAACTATCCACCACCCAGACGTGATAAAGACTTCCAACCTCCTCTCTCTTTTCCCTGATCATCTCGATCGAATCCTGGATCGTAGCATTTTCGTCCACGGCGACGAATTCCAGGGCCATGATACCGCCTGCTGTATCTTCATCGAATGGGAGGAGTTTTTCCAGATCATGAGATACATCATCTGTCACACTTTGGATTATCTCCCGAAGGGTTTCCGGCGGCAAATCACCGACAAGATCCGCGGCATCATCACTGGCGAGCCTCTGTATAATATCGGAAATAGCCTTGGAATCCAGATCCTTGAGAATCTTCTCCTGCACCGGACCTTCGACTTCCACAAGCATTTCCCCGGCGTTCTCGGGCTCCATGAATTCGACGATGAACATACGTTCGGCCGGATCCAGGTGTTCGACCAGATCAGCCAGGTCTGCAGCGCAGAGTGAGTCGACCACCTTTTCAAGTGAAAAGATGTCCTTCTCGGCTATATGCCGCTTCACATCGCCTATCAGTTTGGCTTCAAGGCCTCGTATCTTGAAGGTCACAACATTTACCCTTTCCGAGTCTCAGTTGCGCCCGCTGACAAGGCTGCGGACAAAACCGGCCACATCCGATTCAGAATCGATTTTCCCGGATATAGCGCTTAGAGGCACCTCCGCCCTTGCTGCACTCTTGTGCCCGCCGGCTGAACCCTGAAATCCTGAAAAAACTCTCTGGGCAAGCTTTCCGGCATCTCCTCTGAAGCCTGCATTTCGGATGATTACGATCAATTTGTCTCCATATTCCCCGCTGACCACGCATTTTGTGGTCTCTACCAGCCTCATGAAGAAATCCGCTATCATCACAAGTGAATCCTGGTTTTCAACCCGGCCCATATGGATGAAACCGGTGTCTTTCACCAGCACAAGCCTATCCATTGCCTTCCGGTAGCTGTCCAGCATGGCTATGGTCATCTCGGAAGATTCTATCTTCTTTATAATCGCCGGGTTCGCGAATCGGTACAGATATCTGAAAGCGTTTATATCCCCGGAGGTCGATTCCCTTACGAAGTTGTCGGT
>CAYXDR010000065.1:0-264 GCA_964463515.1 uncultured Desulfobacteraceae bacterium
TTCAAGGGGGCCCATGGGTCGTCCAAAGCCGAGTCGCATGCCTTTGTCCACATCTTCAACGCTCACGACACCTGCTTCCACCAGTCTTATGGCTTCAATGGTACTAGGGAAGTTTATGCGATTCAAAGCAAAACCCGCCACATCCCGGTTCACTCTTATTGTTTCCTTTCCCAGGCTGCCGCAAAGCTTTTCGGCTGTTGCCAGGGTTTGATCCGAGGTGAGGAGTCCTTTGACGATCTCGACGATTTTCATCATGGGCACGGG
>CAYXDR010000065.1:274-10685 GCA_964463515.1 uncultured Desulfobacteraceae bacterium
CGGGGCTGAAGAAATGAGTTCCCACGAACTGTGGCCCCCTTTTTGTGGCCTCGGCGATTTCCGTAACCGGTATTGCGGATGTGTTGGAGGCGAAAACGGTTTCTGGTCTGCATGTTTGGTCCAGCCGGGCGAAAAGTTCCCTTTTTGCATCGAGGTTTTCGACGATAGCCTCAAAAACAAAATCAGCCTCGGCAGCTGCGGACACATCTGTGACAGGTTTGATCCTCGAGATTATCTCGTCAAGAGTACCGGGGATTTTCCCTTTTTCAACCAGTTTGCCGGCTGACCATGCTATGTTTTTCATACCCTTATCGGTCAATTCCGTAGTAAGATCATGCATGATAACCCGATAGCCGGCCTGTGCGCATACCTGTGCGATGCCTCCGCCCATCAAGCCGGCCCCTGCAACGAATATTGTCTTTATTTTCATTTTGGGTTCCTCCGAATGTTTGACGAGAATCAGACCTGACGGCCTCGTAAAAGTTCCCAAGCTGTCATTTCCCGACACAAGAAGATGTCGGGGAATCCATAAGTCCTTGGAATCACTGGACTCCGGCCTGCGCCGGGGTGACGATAGAGGGGATATTTTGACTTTTTACGATTCCATCAGACTTAAATCTTTTTCCCGATATAAAAAACATAACCGTAAAATTTTTTGTATTTATAGTATAATTCAGCTTCATGCCGTTGATTGGCTACAAGTTCTTCTGCAGTTTTATTTCCTGCGTTTTTTTCTAAAAATTTAGCCCGTGCAGCAACCTCTGGTTCATAAAAATTTTCAATCCAACAATTTTCAGGCAGAATAAAGGTCGCAACTGGAATGTAGCCGGCTTTCTGCATTTGTTCCACCTTGTTGGAAATCGTATCTATTTCCGGGTAGGCATCGTTCCAGAATGTTTCTATTTCGGCAGGCCGCTGTTCAGTGAACCACGAAGCCTCGGAAACAGCTATACATCCTTCTGTTTTCAAAAATTTACGCCATTCATTCAACCCGTGTTCAAATCCGATATTGTAGATCGCCCCTTCCGACCAGATCAAATCCAGTTCTTCTGGTTGAAAAGGAAGGTCGTCCATCGAAGCGACAATCCCGGTCAATCTATCCTGGAGATTCGTTTTTTCAGCGTTCGTGTTGAACTGGTCGATAAAGGCGGGAAACAAATCGATAGCCGTGATATGCCCGGGCGCATGACGGGCCAGGACCCTTGTCTGTCCCCCTGTTCCACACCCGATATCAGCGATCCGGGAATCGTCGGTTAGATGGTCGACAAAACTCAATGCCTTGATCGTGACCTCAGGGCTGCCTGGTCCCTGGCGCTCCAGATTTGAAAAATATTCGCAGATTAATTCAAAGTCAAATTCATGAATTGATTTGTTTTCTTCGGTCATGACGGTTGCCTCACATGATCCCTGCCTTGCTTTACCTCTATTGGAAGAAAGGGAGATCCGCCTCCATCAGTTTCTCAAGGTAGCACTGATGCGCAAGGGATTCATCAGGAGTTCGAGAGCTGAGAGGATGTCTGTACAAACCACGTCAGCGGAACAAAGTGTTTCCACGGCACACCCCTCTCCAAGGACGACCGCGATGCCCAGCACTGCTTCCTTAAGCATAAGCCGGTCGTTTCTACCGTTTCCGATGCAGACAGTGCGATGAGCCCCGAGAGACCGCACATAGTCGAGTTTTCCCTTGTCCTGGTTTTCGGGCGGGAGCACTGAAATCGTGCAAGGCACATCCTCGAGTCGCGAGCGCACCTTTCCGAAGGTATCCGCTGTGATGACGTGGACCTCTATTGCCTGAGCCAGTGCTTTAAGAGTGCTTTTGACACCGGGAAGCAGTTCCCCGTCAACTGCAAGGGTTCCGTTGTAATCCAGAACAATATATTTAAATCCAAGTGTTTTACATCCGGGTATTTCTATTTCGATCAAGTTTCACTCCCATTTTCAGTTTAAGACGGTAACCGCCCTTGTTTACGTCGATGCGGTATCTCTATTCAATTTTGATGTCTTATATTACGCTGTCCGCAGTCATCTTTAGCATTGAGCAAGAAAAAAGTCTACAGGGCGCATGACTGAAACCCGAAAATATTTCACATTTCCCTGTCCGCAGGCGGAGGCCATGAACAGATGCCATTCGGCAACTATATCCGCTTGACTTAGACATTGCTTTCAGTAGCTGCGGTATTTCTATTGTCATTCTTGTGATCTGTGGCTTTTCAGGATGTGCTTGGCAAAAAAGTTTTGAATTAAGTATTTTTTATAACTTGAAAGGTAAACTGCCACCATGTACACTCTTTTCGGATGATCGAGGCAAAGCCGCAGCCTGTGAGCGGCTAAATTGGTTTTTGACATCGCGGCCGGTGTTCGATATTTTCAGGGTATTCCCTGCGTTAATTGTTATCGATATTTTTTGTTGTCCGGTATCTTCCGGCACGACAAGGTAGACCTATGTCCGAGCACTCAAAGACACGCCAGGAACTGATAGAAGAGATAAGCGCACTGAAGGAAAAAATCTCTGAACTGCAGAGGCAGGCAGTCAAACAGAAACTGACCGAAGAAGCCCTGAGGCAAAGCAAGGCGCTGAATCGTTCGATTCTTCAGGTAATTCCCGAGATCATAATCCAAGTCAATGCGCAGGGGGACTACCTCGATATTCAGACAGCCTCCGAAGAGTCGTTGATTTTGCCCAGAAAACAGTTGGTGCACAAGAATATCAGGGACCTGTTCCCGGAAAACGAGTTTGTACGTTTCCTTGCATCCATCAAGAAGGCTATTGATACAAACACCCTCCAAACGATCCAATATGATATCGACCTTCCCGCCGGAAAGCATTTTTTTGAAGCACGGATTGTCCCGTCAGGGGAGGGGGAAGCCCTTGCCTTGATTCGGAATATTACCGAACATAAAGAGGCCGAGGACTTGATGGGGCTGCAGTCTCTTGTCCTGGATCAGATTCAGGATCTCGTCACGATCACCGACTTGGACGGCGTCATCACCTATGTGAATCAAGCTGAGGTCGATTTGCTCGGTTATGACAGGGAACAACTGATTGGGTTTCCCATCCGGAAGTACGGTGAAGACCCTGAAAAGGGAGCCTCTCAGCAACAGATTCTGGAAGAAACACTTCGGAATGGATCCTGGCGCGGAGAAATTGTGAATCAAACTGATTCCGGCGAGGATAAAATGATGGATTGCCGTACCCAGGTGATTCATGACGATAAAGGTCAAGCGGTAGCGCTCTGCGGGATTGCAACGGACATCACTGAACGAAAATTGGCGGAGAACAGGCTCAGAAAAAGTGAGCGACGATTAAGACAAATTATTGAATTCTTACCCGATGCCACTTTTGTGATCGACACGGAGGGAAGAGTTACCGCCTGGAACAATGCCATGCAGGCGCTTACTGGTATAAGGGCTTCGAAAATACGTGGCAAAGGCGGTTACCTCTATGCTGTACCCTTTTACGGAAAGCCCAGGCCGATTTTGATCGACTTGGTTATTACGCAGGACAAAGAGGTGGCATTATCCTACCCCTCATTCTACAGGGAAGAAGACCGTTTGTTTTCAGAGGTATACCTGCCTGATTTCATGGGCCGGCCGGGGCCGACCTGGCTGTGGGCTACGGCTTCACCTCTTTATGATCCCGACGGGCAGATTGTGGGTGCAATCGAGTCCATTCGCGACATAACCAACCGCAAGCAGGCCGAGGAGGCGATTAGAAGAAGGCTGGACTATGAAAAAGCGGTTTCACAAATTTCGATCTGGGCTATGGAGGCAAATAATCTGAGCGAGTTTCTGAACGCCTGTTTGGATCTGCTCGGTTGTACCGTAGACGTCAGCCGGACGTATATTTTCGAGTACCAACATGAGACAGACACGATGAACAACACGGTCGAATGGACAGCAGCGGGTGTTTCTCCACAGAAGGAAAACCTGCAAGGTGTTCCGGGCTCTTCGGTGCCGTGGTGGTTGGAGATGATGAAAAGCGGCCAAGCCATTCGTTTCATGGACATCGAGGATATCCCGGACATAAAAGCCAAACAGGTCCTGCGGCCGCAAGGCATCTTGTCCATACTGGTCATACCTCTTTTTGTCGGCAAACTCTATTACGGATTCATGGGTTTTGACGAATGCCGCCGACACCGCGAGTGGGCACAGGATGATGTAGACCTGCTTTTTACGATGGCTCGTATCATAACCGGGGTGATTGAACGTAAACAGGCGGAAGAAGAAAGTGAAAAACTACAGGCTCAACTCGCACATGCGCATAAAATGGAATCGCTGGGGCAATTGGCTGGAGGCGTTGCACATGACTTTAACAATATGCTGAGTGTTATCGTAGGCCAAGCCGAAATCGCGATGATGCAAACGGATGGCGAAAATCCTATATACCCGCGGCTTCAGGAAATGCGCGAGGCGGCCAGGCACTCAGCCGGTCTTGTGAAGCAGCTCCTGGCATTCGCCCGCAAACAAACCGTTGCACCTAAAGTGTTGGATCTCAATAAAACAGTTGAGAATATGGTAAATATGCTGCAAAAGTTGATCGGTGAAAACATCAACCTCACTTGTCATCAATCCGCCGACCTGTGGTCGGTTAAAATTGATCCTTTCCAGGTTAACCAGATTCTAACCAACTTGTGCAGTAATGCCCGGGATGCTGTTTCGGATGTTGGAGAGATAGCCATCGAAACAAAAAATGTGAGACTCGGGGAAAATCACTATTCCGACAGGCCTGAGATTGTGTCGGGGGAGTATGTTCTGCTTGCCGTGAGTGACAACGGCTGCGGGATAGACAAGGAGTGTCTCGAAAAGGTTTTCGACCCCTTTTTTACAACAAAAGAAGCGGGTAAAGGTACAGGGCTGGGGCTTGCAACCGCCTACGGAATCGTCAAACAGAACAATGGGTTCATTTATTTGCAAAGCGAACCTGGACGAGGTACTACAGTCAAGATTTATTTGCCCCGACATCGGGAAGACGACAGTCAAAGTCAACAGGTCAGGCCGCATGAACTGGTCCCGGGCGGCACTGAAACCGTACTTCTGGTGGAAGACGAGACTATAGTTCTTAACATCGGGAAGGAAATGCTTGAAAACCTGGGATATGAAGTTTTGACTGCAAGCGCACCGAATGAAGCGCTGAAAATAGCTTCGGAACGTAAGACCTCTATAGATTTGCTGATAACCGACGTGATCATGCCTGAAATGAACGGCCGAGAACTTGCCGATACAATGGCAGCATCTTGTCCGGACTTAAAGTGCCTTTTCACATCCGGTTACACAGCCGACGTGATTGCTCATCATGGCGTCCTTGAGCCGGGTATAAATTTTATCCAGAAACCTTTTTCGATGAACGGCCTGGCAAAAAGTGTCCGAAAGGCGCTTGAAGGCTGATGAAATTTAGATTCTTACTGATGGGCTGATTGATCATTTTGCCATCCGGATCAGCGGCAGCACTCAAACCCCGCTTCTCTTGTCCGCCTGCTCCAGCGCGTCAATGAGTTTGCCGTTGTCCTCCCGCGCACGGATGGTGATCCTCAAAAACTCTTCGCCTTTGAGACCATTGATCCCGTTCAGGTTAGCAGTGAGGCATCCCCGGACCGCCAGCTCGTCCCAAAGCCGGGCCGCTGGCAGAAATTTGCTGCGCAGCATCAGTGTGTTGGTGGCCGAGGGCAAATACTCGTAACCGGGCATGGCGTCCAGCCGCTCGTAGAGTTCGTGCCTGCGCTCCTGGGTCCTCCGGCGGGCCTTGATGGGCTGTTCCTCGTCCACGAACGCGGTCTGGGCCACGAAGAGCGAAAACCAGGAAAAGGGAAACATGGGCCGATAGAGCCCCACGGCCTTAATAATTTCCGGGTCGCTGCACATCATGTATCCCACACGAATGCTCGGGAGGGCATGCATTTTTGAAAAGGTCCTCAGGACCATGAGGTTGGGGTGGCGCGGGATGAGCCTGAATGCCCCCTGGCGGCCATAATCGGGATCGGTGTATTCGCCGTAGGCTTCGTCCACCACCACTGCCGTGTTTACGGCCTGGGCCCTTTCCGCCACCGCCTGAATCCAGGTAAGGGGAAGGTCCTGGCCGGTGGGATTTACAGGATTGCTGATCCAGACCAGGGCCGGCTCCTTTTCCGTGATTAGGGCCAGCATTTTTTCCACTGTCTGCTCGGTCCATTGAAATCCCTGGCGCCTGTCCAGCTGCAGGTAGAGGGGGCTTGCGCCGGCGCGCAGGGAAAAGGACTCGAACACGCTGAAGTTGGGAATCGGCAAAAGAAAATGCGCACCCGGATACAAGAAGGATCGGGTTATGTGGTCGATCATGCATTCCAGCCCTGCCGAGATCGCAAAGGAGGAAGGGGCCACTTCGAAGGTGGAGGCCATGCGCTCCAGCAGCATCCGATAGTGGTTGTCCGGATATTCGACCAGGTTCTCCCGGCAAAGACCGGCCAGATCCGCCATTTCCAACACGCCCTCGATCAAATCCGAGTACCCGTCGGTATTCTTGCCGATGTCGAATCTGTAGACTTCGGCCAGATTGTGCCTGGCCTTCAGATCCTCGATCAGCGCATATTCATCCGTGTCCTTACTGACGTAGTCCCCAATGGTCTGATTCAGGGAATCCCTGGTCAGGGAACTCAGCGAAACTTGCCAGTCCAATGTTGCTTTCTCCCGGTTTGGTTGTTCAGGCCTTTTTCACGAGATAAAAGGCCTTGGTCCCGGCCCCGGTCCCGCCGAGGAAAAGGCCTACGGCCTCGTAGCCCTTTTCGTTGATGTAGTTGCTGAAAACTACCCGAGTATCCATGCGGAAGGCTTTGGCCGCCTCCGGGTCTCTGGGCAGAAGCTCGTGGAGCTTATGGGGCACTTCGACGAGGACGGCGTCGGCCTCGGGCAGATGATCCGGCCTGGCCACAGGATAAGTGTTAATGGCCTCCTCCAGGGTCACGGGTTCGGCCCTGTGCCCCGGGGTTTGATCCAGCCGGTAGTCCACCATGAACCGGTCCTGCGGCAGGCCCGCGTGAAGACCCGTGTCCAGGTAGTAGTAGTTCTCGATGTAGCGCACGCAGCGGGCCCCCATCTTGTTCAGATAAAGATGGGCATTTTTGGCCTCCAGAGGTTCATAGGTCCAGCACACCCGCTTCACACCGTTTCTGCGGTAGATCTCCCATTCCCGCTGCAAGAGCTGCATGCCCGCGCCGCTGTTTTGATAGGCGGGATCCACGGCCAGCATAAACCCGAACATCATGTCGGGCTCTTTGGTGCAAAAGGCCGTGGTGAACCCTATCATGCGGCCGTCTTCGAAGGCCCCCAGAACATAGCCGACCCTGGGGTGGTCCAGTGTCAGAACCTTCAGGGTTATCGGGCTGGTAACGTGTCTTTCGGGCAGACCTCCTATCCGCATCTGCAATTCCACCACCGCTTCCAGCTCCTCTGCGGTTTCCAGCTGTCTGATTTCGAAATCCATTCATCTCCTCCCCGCTCGACCGCCCGGGACGAGCGCCCTGTCGCTCAGTTGACGCAGCAACGGTTCCCAGGCAAAGCACTGTGTTTCTCCCGTCTCTCCCAATAACAACCTGCCGACAATGCGAGGGCGCCGGCTACAGGATGGATCTCCGACGGCCCTGGCTTTCAAGGCTGGGACGACCCCTGCTATACACTCGTTGAAAAGACCGCCCCGCAGCTTAAGTGCTGTATCAACCTGTTTTTTTATGGGGGGGTAGTATGTTTAGGATAATCCATGAATGTCAAGAAAAAATGGCCTCGAATTTTGTGGGCATCATGCCTGGTCCGTTCTTCTCATAATTACTTGGATCAAGCTTGACGGCATCGTAAAAAGTCAAAATAACGATGTCCCTCGGCGTCGGGGTCGCTATCGGGATCGGTATCGGACGTTGATCGTCAGCGTTTCCGACCCCGATACCGATAAGCCGGGGATGGTACTTTTTACGGCTTCATCAATCTTGATTGACTTTTTCTGCCTAAAGATCTAATTGAGTAGCAACAGCTTTGTTGACCCCTTCCATTTCAGCAGCAGAAATAGTGCCTGCTGAATCGATAAGGCGTTTTTTACTTACAGTGGTAACCTGATCAGCCATTGCCTTCGATTTCTTACCGTGGAAGGTTACGTATGCTTCACTTGGGTAAAGCTTATCGATATTGCTCGTGATAGGCACAACCTGGACTCTGTTCAGATAATAATTTGCAGCATCATTGCTGACGATGATGGCAGGTCTTTGTTTGCGGATTTCACCACCGATAGAAGGTTCGAAATTAACCAACCAAACATCACCCCTTTTCAACATGAATGTCTCCAATAGTGCCTTCAGCCCATTCTATTGCTTCTGATTCTCTGACTTGGTCGGCAGCCATCTCTTTATAGGCGGCATACATATCCTTTTTCAGAACATGTGGGCGAACCAACTCTTCAATAAAACGGCTAATTTTCCTCGGCCCAATTACCGCATGTAAGCCGTCGTAGACTTCTTCATTTATTGTGACAGTCAGTTTCTTTTGCATTATAATCAACCTCCTTTAAAATTGCACGTATAATAACACGTGTAAAATTTCCTGTCAAGAATACGGCAATTTCTGGGGTCCACTTAAAAAAATGGCCTCGAATCTTCCCGGGACAACGACGGCCGGCGTATTTTCACGATAAAAAGGCATTTGGCTGGAAGGGTTAAGAGAGTGCCGGCGTTGACAATGGCAGGCGGGTTGTCAGATAATCTTTGAGCAATATTAACCGCACCCTGAAAGGCTCGAAAACCGAGTATTTCATCCTTTTCGGACACGATTCCTGTGCCGGAGGCGGCAATAAAACCAAGAGCTTCTGGATTCCTGTTTTATCGGAATGGCGTCCGGGGTGCCGCGGCCCAATCCAAGGAAAGGATGAGGAGCGATGCCAGAAGATAATCTCCAGAGTGTTGCGCTGGAAATAAAGGCCGCGCAGGACCACTGCCGGCAGATAAAGACCGTGACATCCCGGATGGAAAATTTCGATATGACGGCGGCCTACCTGGTCTCGCGCATGGTTCATGAAATGCGTACGGCCGAAGGATTCGTCCCGGCTGGGCGGAAGATAGGCTTCACCAACCCGGAGATGTGGGACATCTACGGTGTGCGCGAGCCCATATGGGCCTACGTGTACGACAGGACAGTCACCCATGTTCCAAAGTGCAGTGCTGTGTGCGACATCAGCCGCTTTGCCGAACCCAGGATCGAACCCGAAATCGTCCTTCATTTCCATTCTCCGCCGCCCACGCCGTGCGGCCCGGAGGAAGTTCTCGGCTGCATAGACTGGATCGCCCATGGAATCGAGATAGTTCAATCCCATTTCCCGGGCTGGAAATTTCAGGCCGCGGACACTGTTTCCGACTGGGCTCTCCACGGAACTCTCCTGGTGGGGGAACCACGAAGGACCGAGGATCTCGGCCTGGAGCTCCTCAAGCGGTTGGAGGATTTTTCAGTGACGCTTTCATGCGACGGCGAAATTCGGGAACGAGGAAGGGGTTCAAATGCATTGGGAAGCCCACTCAAGGCCGTATGCCATCTTTTGGACGTGATCTCACGGCAGGCTTCGAGCCCTTCCTTAGGTGCGGGTGAAATCGTAACAACCGGAACACTTACCCCTGCGCTTTCAATCCACCCTGGTGAGACCTGGGAAACCCAAATTACGGGCATTTCACTTCCAGGCATGTCAATAGCCTTTAGCGGATAATGGCGCGCCCTGGTTTCCAGGCGGCAACCAGATACCCACCTGTAGAAGAAGGGTTGTCGTTGTCATAATCGATAAGGTCTAGATACGAACGTATCATCGCCTTTGTTCAGAAGCATCTGCCCGACCCCTTTTTCCTCGAAGGCATGGAGCGGATGAGTTTTCGCGATGCCATTTTTTATTGTAATATCATGCCTCAATGGGTCTATATCATACAGAGTAAATCCACAGGAAGATACTACTGCGGCCAGAGCAGTAATGTGGAACAACGTCTGCGACAGCACAATGACCCGCAATATCAACTCTCAAAGACCACAAAGCGCTTTGAAGGACCCTGGGAATTGGTATGGCCAAAGGAATGCCGGGACCGCAGCGGGCGGCTGCCATGTCGCCTGCGCTCTGGAAACTGACGAACCGTATTACCGAAAAGACAATAAATTCGGAAAATACAGCCCGTTGTAACCCCATGAGCCCCCATGAGCATATGTCATTTTAGAATTGGTGCAATCCCTTAGGGTTGAATAGTCCATCCCTGATTGGGCAACCAGTTCTTTTCAAAAGAAGTATTCGATTGCAGGCTTTCGATGACAGGTGCGAGGAAGAAAGTTATGTCGGCGATAACACCGGACAGGTCGCCAACCGGGATGTCCAGCTTTGATGAAACCGTAAAAAGTCCCCTGCCCGTCATCCCGGACCTGATCCGGGATC
>CAYXDR010000066.1:0-10680 GCA_964463515.1 uncultured Desulfobacteraceae bacterium
CGATCCCGATAGCGACCCCGACCCCGAAGGTCATCGTTATTTTGACTTTTTACGAGGCCATCAATTTTGATTTTCATGGACGGGATTTAAAGCGCCGCAAAAGGAAAAATCCCAGCAAAAGCACGGCCGCAATGAATGTCAGGGTCGGCAGGTCTCCGTAACGGGCATAAAATGTCGGCGGCGAGTCGGCGGCGTTAACGGTGCAGAGCATCAACTCACGGGTGAAGAGATCCGTTCGTTCACGGATTTTCCCAAAGCGGTCGATACAGGCGCTGATTCCCGTATTAGCGGCACGGATCATGGGTTTGCGCTGCTCGACACATCGAAACACCGACATCGCCAGGTGTTGATACGGGGCGCTGCTGCGCCCGAACCATGCATCATTAGTCAAATTTACAAAAAAGTCTGCTCCTGCCAGCGCCTGCCCTCGGGCGTGATCCGGGAATATAACCTCGAAGCAGATCATCGCTCCTGGAGCCGGATGAGCCTCACCCAGAGGGGTTATATCGGTCCCGGAACTGAAATTTCCGGCTGCGGGAACCAGTTTGTTGACAAAAAACAGGACACTTTGGAACGGGACATATTCTCCGAAAGGAACCAGATGTACTTTGTCATAAAAATCCACCTTGTTTTCAGGGCCTAAAAGATATGCCCTGTTGAAAAACTGCATTCCCTCACTGCTTTGCTCATAGGCCGGGGAGCCTAAAATAAGCGACATTTTGTTGGTGGACAAAAAATCGGAGAGCATTTCAGCGAAATCCCTGTTTTCCTGAAAATAAAAAGGAGTTGCGGTTTCAGGCCACACAACCAGCCGGGGCGAGTAGGCCGCCGCCGCTCTTGTCAGGTCCATAAGAGTTTCTATGCTTACGGTCCGATATTCTTCATCCCATTTAATTCCTTGATCGATATTGGGCTGGATGACGGCAGCCTTGACAGGCTCATTGAAATTGCTGTCGACAGCCCTGTTCATTGAACCGTAAAACAAGGCAAACAACAGCGCTGAAACAGCGATAACGCAGTTAAAAAATATTTCAAAAGACTTCCGGGGCCTAACTGATGAAACAAATCGAAATGCCGCGGCGTTTACCAGCACGACAAGGAAGGACACCCAGTATACCCCGCCCAGATCGGCGATTTGAATGACTGCAGATCTTTGATGCTGGCTATAGCCCACAAGACACCAGGGGAATTCTATGATCAGGTTTGTCCTTGCAAATTCCAGCGTGACCCAGGCGGCTGCAAGAAAAATCCCGGAGAGAGGCAGCCGCATCAAATGGGTTGCCAGAACGCAGAAGACCCCGATATATAAGGCCAAATAAAAGGATGCCGCGCAAAGGGCGATGATTCCCGCAGGCAGCGGCAACCCTCCATAACGCTGCAGGACGAATACAATCCAGTACATCAAGGTCATGAAATGTATTATTCCTGCAAGATATCCGAGCCGGAAAGCATCTCCGGACGATCTGTTCTCCATTGCCTTCAGCAGTGGAACAAGACTGATCCAGGCGAGCCAGTCCGCCTGAAAGGGAGGAAAGGAAATGGTCAATAAAAGGCCGGAAGCAACAGCTCCGAACCATGGAAACAGCGAGGCGGTGACTCTTGAACCGGGGGCTTTAAGATATATGGAGGATCGGGCCACAAAATTTCTTATCAGCTGACATCGGTTTTCAGGTGTTCTGGAAAAACAGTCTCCGGACCGGTCTCTACCAAGACCTCGTCGATTTTCCGCTGGTCGGCCTTTTTAATAACCAAGTTGATCCCTTCAAACGGTATTTTTTCACCGACTTCCGGTATTCGGCCTAGGAGATGAATAATAAAACCTCCGACCGATTCATAATCGCCTTTGGGAAGTTTGAAGTTCAGAAAATCCTCAAGCTTGTCGGCTTCCATCCTGGCATCTACAAGAGCGGTACCATCGTCGTGAACCGTGAGAAATGGAGTGTCCTTATCGTGTTCGTCCAGTATTTCACCGACGATTTCTTCCAGGATGTCTTCTATGGTAATTATGCCGGCGGTGCCACCGTATTCATCGGTGACGACAGCCATGTGAGTCTGTTTCGCCTTGAGTTCGCGGAGAAGTTCGGCAAGAGGTTTGGTCTCCGGAACAAAAAAAGGGGGTCTCAGAAGATTCGGGGGAAGAGTTATCTCGGGCGCCTGGCCCCAAAGCTTTAGAAGATCCTTGGCATGCAGGATTCCCTCTATCTTATCTATGGTGCCCGAAAAAATAGGTATACGGGTGTGTCCGCATTCCCTTACGAGATGTATAACTTCGCCGAGGGTTGCATTGACGGTCGCTGCGGACATTTCAGTCCTCGGGACCATGATAGAATGGGCCTGTGTTTCCCTCAACTCCAGGACTCCATGGACCATATGGGATTCTTCGTCGCTTACGAGTCCCTTGGCCATCCCTTCGTCCATGAGATCCTGGATTTCTTCGGCGATTGCGTTGGATCCATCAGGGGAGAGCCTTTTTCTAATGAAATCCCTGATGAAAGCCAGAAAACCTTGTGATGAGTCCCCTTCCAAGGAATACCTTTTCTTTGATTCTTACCTTGAGAAAACACCCGGCAAAACATCGACCCGGTAAAATCATTTGACTGTACCTAAAAAATATAGATGCATCTAGGCCGTTCTGTCAAGAATTTTGGAGTTGGCTGCATCGATGATATTTCCTTGACTAACCATAGAACCGGATGTATATTCCATATGTTTTATCCCCTGAAGAGGAAGATTTCCGTGTCGGCAAGGCACTTTCTTCAGGCCGACGGTGTTGAAGGGGATACCTGGAGCATGATCACACCGTTGCATGAGCGGGCATAGCTCAGCTGGTAGAGTACAAGCTTCCCAAGCTTGGTGTCGCGGGTTCGAACCCCGTTGCCCGCTCCATTTTCCTGGAGGCAGGGGCGGTCTGACTACCCTTTTTGAGGTCCGTGCGGCCTGTCAAGGCGGCGGCACTTCGAATTGCGGACTTGGCGGTGGGTCCTGGGCATCGGATATGCCGGTGTTCCATTGATTTATTGCTTAATATGTAGTCTGCAAGTGAGGAAGCGGGCCGCAAGCCCGTTTTTTTTTGGCTGTGGGCTTTGTAGCCGAAGCACAGCAGGGATTGAGGACCATGTCTGTTGCTGAAAGAGTGACCGAAAGGGTTGCGGCCATTATTGAACCGGTGATTCAGGAACTGGGCTTTGAACTGGTGGATGTGGATTTTTTGACCGACAGGGGTCGAAGGGTCCTGCGGATATATGTCGATACCCGAGAGGGTATAACGCTGGACGAATGCGCTGAAGTCAGCCGGGAGGTCGGAAGCCTCATAGATTTAGAGGATCTGATTTCAGAACAATACGTCCTGGAAGTCAGTTCTCCGGGCTTGAACAGACCTCTCAGAAAAGAAAAGGATTTTATTGCGGCGATGGGGCGGAAAGTGAAAGTAAAAATGAGAAAGCCGCTTGAAGGGCGGCGGAATTTCACCGGAATGCTGGAAAATTTTGATAATGGCGTAATTACGCTTCGGATGGAGAATAACGAGATAGTTCTGCCTGTCGCAGAAATCGAACGGGCCAATATCGTGTACCAGTTCTGAGATGGGCCGGAACCCGTTTTACGATATCAATGGAGTGAGATGACATGATTTCCGATTTGTCCAAAATGATCGATCAAGTCAGCCGTGAAAAGGGAGTGGATCCGAGAGTTTTGATAAGTGCGCTCGAAGAGGCCGTCAAGGCCGCCGCCCGCAAGAAGCACGGCCCCGATTACGAACTCGAAGTCAGTTATAACGAAGAAGCCGGAGAAATCGAAGTATTCGAGTTTAAGGAGGTTGTAGAACAGGTCGAAAACGAGCATCTTGAAGTTTCCTTTGAAGAGGCCAAACAGCTTGATCCCGAGTCTGAAGTCGGCGACAGCCTCGGCATAAAGATGGATACAGACACCTTCGGGAGGATAGCTGCACAATCTGCCAAGCAGGTGATTATGCAGAGGCTGAAGGAAGCCGAGAGGGATATCGTTTATGATGATTTCAAGGATCGACGCGGTGAGATAATAAACGGCATAGTACAGCGTTTCGACAGAGGAGCGATTATCGTAAACCTGGGACGTACAGAAGCCGAGCTACCGGGCAAAGAGCAGGTACCCCGGGAACCATACAAACAAGGGGACAGAATCAGGGCGTATATACTGGAAATAAGGCAGTTCAGCCGGGGACCCCAGATAGTGCTTTCACGGACTCATCCCAATTTTGTTGGAGCTCTTTTTGAAAACGAGGTGCCGGAAATAGCCGAAGGAATTGTCGAAATTGTGCAGGTTGCCCGGGAACCGGGCAGCCGTTCTAAGATAGCGGTCAGGAGCAGGGATTCGGATGTTGATCCGGTCGGCGCCTGTGTCGGCATGAAAGGAAGGCGGGTTCAGGCGGTCGTTCAGGAACTGAGAGGCGAAAAAATCGATATTGTTCCGTTTGACGCTGATCCTGCGAAGTTTATATGTAACGCTCTTGCTCCCGCTGAAATCACCCGGGTGATCGTTGACGAAAACAATCGTTCCATGGAGGTTGTTGTCGCAGATGATCAACTGTCTCTTGCGATAGGCAAAAAAGGACAGAACGTACGCCTTGCTTCGAGACTGACCGGCTGGAGGCTGGATGTGGTCGGGGAAACCGCGTATAACAAAAATTTGAAAGACGGATACCGCTCCCTGCTTGATCTTCCTGGTGTGGGAGAAAAACTGGCTACAGACCTGCATGATGAGGGATTTGGCTCTGCCGAGGACATTTCTCGGGCCTCGGTCACAGATTTGATCGAGGTGGGAGGCCTTGATGAAGAAAGGGCTGCCGCGCTTATAAGTGAGGCGGAGAATTATGTCGCCCGGAAACGGACTCAAGGAATTCTGCCGCTTGATTCAGCCCAGGAAAGCCCATCACCATTGCCGGAGGAACCTTCGGAAGGAGAGAAGCAGGCGGGGCCGGAGGAAAATCTTGAAGAAGCGTGAAAAGCATTTTCCGATGAGGACATGTATTTCATGCGGCAAGAAAGATGTTAAATATAGTCTGATAAGATTCGTTTTAAATGATCTGCACGAGGTTAAGTTGGATCGTAAAGGATCTATGCCAGGCAGAGGGGCCTATACATGCAGGAGACAGGAGTGTATCGAATCTGCGATGCAGGAAAGAATTCTCCGCAGAGCCTTTAGAAAACCAGGCCCATTTATTTGTAGGTTTTGCGGATCCAACGGTATTGAAGAGCCTGATTGAACATTATTTTCAAGGGTTTTTCACAGGCGCCGCAAAAGATATTATTTTTGGGGGAGTATATGGCGAAAGTCAGAGTCTACGAACTGGCGAGGGAACTCAATATCGACGGCAAGAAACTCGTCGAAATGCTGGCTGCCAGCGGGCTGGATGTCAAAAATACCCTGAGCACCCTCGACGAGGCCGTGGCGATGAAGGCCAGGGAGATGGTTTCCAATGTTGTTTCGGAGGTTATTGAAGAAAAGCGGATAACGAGAAGGGTTATTCGACGCAGAAAAAAGGTCAAAGTCGACGAACAAACACCCGAGTCGGAAGCAGTTCAGGAATCTGTCCCCGGTCCTTCTTTGGAGACCGCTGTAGAGGAAGGTGAAGAAAAAGTCGAAGAGGCTGATGTCGAGCTTGCCGATGCAGAGGAGCAAGTTGCTGAAACACAGGTTCAACCGGAGGGGCCTGCCAAAGAAGAGCCTGAACAGATCTTTCCGGCTGAAACAAGTGCAGCTCCGGCTGAAGAACCGGCTGGCAGGAAAGAAGCCGAGGCGCCTCAAGTACCTGAAGTGGAAGAACAATCGGGTGAAAGCTCAGAAGAGGTGGAGGAAACGGTACAGGAAGTCCAACCTGAAAAATCAGAGCCTGTCCCTGAAACCGAAACCAGGACCGAGCCTAAGCCTACAGAGGGGAAAAAAGCTAAGCCTAAGAAATCAAAGAAAAAATTTGATCAACCGGCCCGTATTATAAGCAGGCCTGTTGAGCCTCCCAAACCACCAACTCCTTCACCTGAACCCCAGATGCCGCAGAAAGAGTCCCCAAGCATAGATTTGACCCCGATAAAGAGTACAGTAGAAGAGGAACCGGGAGCACGCTCCAAAAAGGTAAAGCAGCCAAAGAAAAAGAAAGAACGCAAAAAGATAGGCGCTGAAGCCGATATCGATCGCATTTCAGCCCGACACCGAAAGAAGGAAGTTTACGAAAGGGCTGACCTGTATCAGGGCCGTCCCATCAGAAGCCGGACTGCAAAAGGGGGAAAATCCAGGGATGCCGTTAAAAAAAGCGGACGAACTGAAATAACGGTCCCGAGGGCTATAAAGAGGAGACTTAAGGTACAGGGTAGCGTGACCGTTGCCGAGCTGGCAAGGGCAATGGGAGTCAAGGCCGCTGAATTGATAAAGAAACTATTAATGATGGGTTCGATGGTGACGATAAACCAGGAAATCGATATAGAAACCGCATCCCTCATCGCCGATGAGTACGGCTATGAACTCGAACAGGCCGCATATGAGGAAGAAAGCCTGATTCCGGAGATGTCGGACGCCGAAGAAGATTTGAAGCCGAGGCCGCCGGTGGTTACCATAATGGGCCACGTGGACCACGGGAAGACATCACTGCTTGACTACATCAGGAAATCAAAGATCACCGAAGGTGAGTTCGGAGGTATCACGCAGCATATCGGAGCATACTACGTCGAGAGTGAGGAGGGGACTATTGTGTTTCTGGACACTCCTGGCCATGAAGCTTTCACTGCAATGCGGGCAAGGGGTGCAAAAGTCACAGATCTCATAGTACTCGTTGTCGCTGCCGATGACGGGGTGATGCCTCAGACCAAAGAAGCGGTCAATCACGCAAAGGCGGCTGGAATTCCAATTGTGGTCGCAGTAAATAAGATAGACAAGCCTGAAGCCGACCCGGAGAAGGTTAAAAGGGAACTAGCCGACCTTGGATTGATTCCTGAAGATTGGGGAGGCGAGACAATATTCGGCCATATTTCCGCCAAGACAGGTGAAGGTATTGAGGAATTTCTTTCACTTATTCTTCTTCAGGCGGAAATCCTCGAGCTGAAAGCCAACCCGAACAGAGCGGCCCGGGGAAACATTATCGAAGCAAAGCTCGACCGCAGCAGGGGGCCTCTTGCTACAGTGCTCATAAGCAACGGAACATTGAAGCAGGGGGATTATTTCGTTTGCGGGGAACATTACGGAAAGGTCCGGGCGATGCAGGACCACATGGGAAGAAGAATGGACTCGGCGGGGCCGTCTGTTCCCGTGGAAATAACCGGCATTTCAGGTGTTCCTTTTGCCGGGGATGAATTTGCAGTCGTCCCGGACGAAAAGACGGCCAAAGAAGTCATGGAAAACAGGAAGGCCCGGGGAATGAAGCCGGAAGCAGCCAAGAAAGGTTTGACAAGCCTTGACGACCTTTTTGAAAGGATGAAAGAGGGAGAAATAAAGGAGTTGAATCTTATCCTTCGGGCGGATGTCCAGGGATCCCTGGAGGCATTGATCGATTCGTTGTTGAAGATGTCAACAGATGAAGTCAAGGTAAAGATTATTCACTCTGCTACCGGCGCTATAACAGAAGGCGACATAATGCTTGCTTCTGCCTCGGATGCGATAATTATTGGTTATAATGTCAGGGCGAATCCCAGGGTGGCGGACATAGCCGAAAAGGAGAACGTGGACATTCGGCATTATGATGTCATCTATAATGTACTCAAGGATATCAAACAGGCTATGACTGGTCTGCTTGAGCCTGTTTTTGAGGAACATGTAATCGGGCGCGCCGAAATCAGAGAAGTATTCCGGGTGCCGAAGGTTGGAGCGGTGGCAGGCTGCCAGGTTACGAACGGGCATGTGGAACGAAATTCAAAGGTTAGACTTTTGCGGGATGATGTGGTTGTTTTTGATGGAAAAGTCTCATCTTTGAAACGCTTCAAGGAGGATGTAAAAGAGGTGCAAACGGGATATGAGTGTGGTGTGGGACTTGAGAATTTCAACGATATCAAAGAAGGGGATGTGCTCGAGTTCTACTTGATGGAAAAAACGGCTGCGGAGCTTTAGTCGAATGGTCGTGGGAACCCTCAAAATCGATCTTTATCTACACGAAAACCGCTCTCTTAAAGGGAAACGAAAGGTGGTGCGAAGCATCATCGACAGGGTGAGAGCGCGTTTCAATGTTTCTGTGGCCGAAGTAGGATCTAACGATAAGTGGCAGAAGATAGAACTGGGTGTAAGCACCGTTTCCAACGATAGGCGTGTTGTCGATTCTTCTTTGAGTACGGTTAAGGGTTTTATTGAATCTTTATGTCTGGCTGAAATTGTCGGTGCCGATATGGAGATCATAAACCTTTGACAAGAAGATTGGGCTGAATTTGAACATGCTGTGAGGTTCAGGGGAAGTTGTATGCTGGCAGGTGAAAGAAACACCAGAGTCGGGGGGCAGATTTTCAAGGAAATTTCAATCCTGCTGGTGGAAAAGATACGTGATCCCAGGGTCAAGGGCGTTACTTTTACAGGGGTGGATTTGAGCCGTGATCTCAAGTCTGCGAAAGTGTACTTCAGCGTCATCGGAGGAGACGAGGCTGTTGCAGGAGCCCGCGCCGGGCTCGAAAGTGTGAAAGGGGTTCTAAAAAGGGAAATCGGGCGGCGATTGCCCCTCCGATATGTTCCAGAGCTTTTTTTTACTCACGATGAATCTCTCGAGCGCGGTATGAGAATGGAAAACCTGCTCGAAGAACTGAAAAAGGACGGCGATATATTTGAATGATTTGAATGAAATTGCCGTATGCATAAAGCGAAGCGGGCGCTTTTTGCTCGTTACCCACTCGGATCCCGATGCAGACGGCTTATGTTCGATGCTCGCTTTAGGCCGGGCACTGGAGTCAATGGGAAAAGACGTGGTGATGGTGTCCGGAGAAGAACTTACCGGGTCCTTGTCTAATGTCAACGGGGCTGAAAAAGTGACAACCAATTTTGACAGCGACTCCTTTGACGCTGTTGTGGCGCTTGATTGCAGTGATGTTTCCCGGATGTGCCCTCGACTGGAAAAGCCCGGATGTCCATTGATAAATATCGACCATCATCGGAGCAATGATTTTTTCGGAGATCTGGATTATGTCGATCCTCAAGCCTCTTCAACTGCAGAGCTTGTTTGGCGTTTGATATGCAGAGCCGGGATGCCGGTGGATGGAGAAATCGCCAGTTGGCTCTTTACCGGGGTTCAGTCGGATACAGGGTCTTTTATTTTCAGCAATACCACTTCTGAATGTTTGAACTTTGCTGCTGAAATGGTGAGTCTGGGAGCGAAGCCATGGGAGAGCTGGCGACTGATACACGGTTCTTACGGAATGGAAAGGCTTTATCTTCTTCGCAGCGTTCTGGATACACTCGAACTTCATGCATCCGGAAAGATAGCCGTCATAACCGTTACCGAAAGAATGCTGCAGCGGAGCAAAGCTGGCCGGCATGACTGCGAACAGTTGGTCGAGTTTCCCCGAAATGTCAATGGCGTTGAAATCGCGGCCATGATGCGGCAGACCGGCCCCTGTTTGTTCCGTTTCAGTTTGAGGGCTAACGGGAATGCTGATGCGGCTGAATTGGCCGCCCGTTTTGGAGGCGGAGGCCATAAAGGCGCCGCCGGATTCGAAATGGAAGGGGAGGCTGAAATTTTAAAGCAAATGTTCATCAATGCGGCTGCGGACAGCCTTGATGGAAATGCCGGCCGGATGGAGCCGGAATGAGCAACGGATGCAGGGGCGGAATATTACTTGTCGATAAAGAGGAGGGGCCGAGTTCCCACGAAGTGGTTGCCCTGGTAAAGCGGGCTCTTGGAGGGCGCAGCGGACCTAAAGTTGGTCATGCCGGCACTCTTGATCCCTTTGCCACCGGCCTGTTGGTTGTTATCGTGGGGCAGGCTACAAAGCTTTCCCGGTATCTCACAGGTGAGGACAAGACATACTTGGCTGTTTTGAAACTGGGGGAAACCACTGACACCCTTGATCCTACGGGCAAGGTGGTCAAGCGGGTGTCAAAACCTATGCCTACCAGCGAAGAGATAAGAGTTGTTTCCAGAAAATTCACCGGAGTGGTCGAACAGACCCCTCCCATGTATTCGGCTTTGAAGGTTAATGGTGTGCGTGCATACAGGCTTGCCCGAAAAGGGCGGCAGGTGGCCCTGAAAAAGAGGAATGTAAATATTTTCGAGTTGGACTTGCTCGATTATCAAGAACCGTATGCAACCATGAAAATTGCCTGCTCTGCGGGCACTTATATCAGGTCTCTGGCGGCCGATCTTGGTGAGGCCATGGGAAGTGCTGCATATCTAACCGCGCTCAGACGTCTACGCGTTGGCAGGTTTCATACGACGGACGCATTGAATTCTTCTGAATTGCGTCCAGGAGCCGTCTGCCGTGAAAAGCTGCTTGAACGTTTGTTGGATCCCGTGGAAGCACTGGATAGAATGCCTTTGATAACAGTATCCTCCGGTCTGGCTGCCAGAATCCGCAGGGGATACAGACCCGAAGCCGCCGAAATTGGTGCCGGTCCGTTTTCGACGGCGGGTGATGAACCCTTTAAGGTCGTAGCCGGCGGTCGGCTTGTTGCAGTGGGGCGACTTGGAAGAAGTGAGGATAAAGATAAAAACGGATTTATAGCTGAAAGGGTTTTCCCAGAGGA
>CAYXDR010000067.1:0-10654 GCA_964463515.1 uncultured Desulfobacteraceae bacterium
GGAAGGAGGTGTATGAGTTCATCTCTGACTCGGCTCTAACCGCGGACCCACAAAGGAGGAGTATACTATGTCCTCAATAATCATCTCTACGGATTTCCCCGGTATGGAGGAACAGCTGGCTCCGAAACTCGCTGAAGCTTTGGGCTACCAATATTTAGGTCCTGAATATCTCGATAAAGTGGCCGAAGATTTTAGGGTGTCAAAGAGCAGACTGGCCAAGGCACTGGCCGGCGAGGCTTCTTCATGGGCTACCTCCGGCCGCAGTCTGCAGCTTTATCTGGGGTTTGTGAAAGCGGCCGTATGGGAGAGGTTTCTTTCCGACAACATTGTATGCGAGGGTTTGGCTGCGCATCTTTACATCCGGGATATTTCCCATGTGCTCATGGTCCGGATTCTTACAGACACGAAGCTTGCGATCAACCGAATAGCGGTCGAAAAGGCGATTACCCCGAAAAAGGCCAGGAAAATTCTGGACAAAAGGGTCCATCGTCGTCGACATTGGAGCAAACGGAATTTCGGTTTGGACGAGTTCGATCCTTCCATTTACGATATGGTGATAAGCCTCAGTCAGATTGAAGAAGAAAAGGCTGTGGAGGTTATAAAGGACATGGCGGGGTACAGGAAGTTCCAGCCCATGACTTATTCCCTTCAATGTACAAAGAATGGGGCTTTGGCGGCAAAGATCGAGGCATCCCTCCTGCCTGAACATCCCCGGATAAAAGTTCACGTTCAAGACGGGGCGGTCATTCTGGAACCGGGATCTCTGCGGGCAGGAAAAGGCAAACAGGCTGACATACTCAAGGAAAAGACCTATAAGATCCCGGGAGTTGAATACGTCGAGGTTCATCCCGGCAAGAATTTCGTCAACAGGCCTGGTAATTCCTCCTGATTCAGGAGCCGCCGGGTTGAGCTGAACGATCCCATTTATCATGACAGGAGCTGGTTATGGATAAATCCCTGGAAGTGCTGATTCTGGATGATGAACCAATCGTCGGCAAAAGGCTTAAACCGGCATTGGCAAAAATCGGTTGTGAGGTGGAGGTGTTCGAAGATCCCCATCAGGCCTGGGAACGCCTTGATGAAAAGGAATTTGACATCGTGGTCACGGATATACGGATGGAAGATATCGATGGCATGCAGATCCTTGAACATGTGCAGGGGAAATATCCGCGTACAAAGGTGATCATGATCACCGGCTACGCTATGATGAATCTGGCAAGGGAAGCCATGGAAAAAGGAGCCTTCGATTTCATCTCCAAGCCGTTCAAGCCGGATGATCTCCGCCGGGTGATAGCCAAGGCGGCCGAGGCACTGGGAGCCGATGTGTCTCTAGAAAAATAGATGGGACGGGTGCTTATGGTTTCTCCGGTCGAGGAGCAGGCGAAGGCAAAAGGCTCCAGGGGCAAAAATGGTGAGTCTGATGTGACGATCGAAGGGCGCTATGAACGTATAGAGGAGGCCGAAAAGGCCAGGCAGGCTCTTCTAGCGCGCCCGCGTTTCAGTCTGCGTCTGCAGATATATCTCGCTTTTTTTCTTGTATTCATATTGTCACTTGGTTTTGCGGCCGCATTGATGGTTGCAATCCACACCGTTGAGCAGAAAATTCATCTGCTCGAAATCGCGAACGATTATGTCGTTGAAGTTGAACAGGCCCGCCGTTTTGAGAAGAATTTTTTCCTTTACGGCACAGGGCTGAACGAGGCACTGGAGTCCATATATGAGGCAAGGAGGATTTTTGAGCAAAGCGCCGTAGAGATTGAAGGAGTAATCGGCCACGGGAATCTTCAAACGATCCTGGTCAACATCAGGGATTACACAGCACTGCTCGAAGATCTCGCCAGGATCGAACGTAAGCAGGACGAGCCCGGATACAACACCAGGAAAAAGGAGCTGGAGCAGGAAGTCAGAAAACAGGGCCACAAGATGATCTCTTTTGCCGAAGATTTGATGAAAAGGGAGAAAGCGGCGATTTCAGCCGCGATGTCATGGTCCAGGGCGATGAATATTTATTCTCTCCTCGTTTTGCTGGTTTTCATGGTGGCCATTTCCTATCTTCTCGGAAGCCGCCTTTTAAAGAGCCTCAGCAGGTTTGAGATCTACGCTCACCGGATAGCCGCAGGCGATTTTCATCCGATAACCCCTGCCCGGCGTTACCGGGATGAATTCACGGACCTCGCTCTTTCCATAAACCAAATGATGCAGGAACTGGAAAAGCATGAAGCGGTGCTCATACAGTCCCACAAGATGCGGGCCGTGGGAACCCTTACAGCCGGAATCGCCCATGAATTAAACAACCCGTTGAACAATGTGACCCTGACCGCGCACATGCTCATGGAGGATTTCGAAGAACTGAGCGACGACCAGCGCAGGGAATTTGTAACCGACATTATAGACGAATCCGAGCGGGCCAGGCGTATTGTAAGTAATTTGCTCGATTTCGCTAGGGAAAGTGGAACCCAGCTTGAGCCGCTTGAATTGTCGTCCCTTCTCGAAGATACTATCAGTCTTGTGAGTAACCAGGCTAAGCTTGCTGGAATCAAGATTGAATTTGATGCCGAAACTCAAATGCCCAGGATCCACGGAGACAGGCAGCAATTGCGACAGGTTTTTCTTAATCTTCTGCTTAACGCGATTGCGGCTTCGGAAAAAGGGGGAAGGATCGAGGTCGAAGTTCATTCGTTTGAAGAACCGAAGGAGGTTGCGGTAAAGGTGATCGATTACGGTACAGGGATACCTGAACATATTCTGCACCGGATTTTCGATCCGTTTTTTACGACCAAAGCCAAAGGCAAGGGGACGGGGCTCGGATTGAGCGTTTCCCAGGGCATAGTGGCCAAACACGGCGGCAGGATACATGTAAGCAGCCGGGAGGGGGAAGGCTCTGTTTTCACCGTGACCTTTCCGGTGACCACTTTGACCTATTCTGAATCGGCTAATCCACCCCATATCGCGTAGAGGCGCTGACCGAATTCAGGTGTTTGTGTTGTTTTGCCCTATTAATCCCGTTTTTCAATGCCGACAAGGCGCACGGATTGCTTTTGTCGAGCATGTACCATTGATAACAAGCTTATTTTATAAGTTTCTGCTTGACATTTCAGGCGCAGATCAGTAACGAAATCCGAGTACAATTTCTACATGATGCTCCGGTGCTTCATTTTATCGCTCGTACCTGTTCTTGATCCGTACCGGAAGAAAAAACCGCCCGAACGGAGGCAAATCCGCATTGAGACACAATGGTGTTCTATTATCATTGTTCAAGTAGATCCAGGAGCTTGATCAACAACAACCAAACTTTTTACCGGAAGGAAGTATCTTCGGGGTCAACGGAAGGAGGAGTGGTTATGAGGAAAGATCGAAGGTTTAATGTCTGGTGTCTGGTGTCGGCTTTGTTTCTGGTCGTGGCGTCGGCAACACTGGCCTTTGGCGCTGATATCAAGATAGGTGTTGCAGGCCCGTTTACAGGGGACTTGGCCTCTTACGGCGACAACAAAAAGTCCGGCGTACCCCTCAAACTCGAGGAAATCAACAACGCCGGCGGCATCAACGGCCAGAAGGTCAAGTTGGTATGGGGTGATGATCTTTGTGCGCCCAAAGACGGTGGACTTGTAGGCTCAAAGTTCGCAGCGGATAAAGATATCGTCGCGGTGATCGGGCACGTTTGTTCCTCGGCCACCCTGGCTGCTATGCCGATCTATGTCAGACACGGCCTGCCGTGTATTTCGCCGACATCCACGAACCCGACGATCGGTGAAGTCGGGAAAGGTTGGTTTTTCCGAAATTGCTATACCGACGATTTCCAAGGCAAATATCTGGCGACATATGTTGTTGCGGACCTGCTGGGGAAAAAACGGGTGGCGATCTTTTACGAAAACAATGATTATGCCATCGGCCTGAAAGATTCTTTTGTTGAAGGTGCGAAGGATGCCGGTTTGGCAGTGGTTGGAGCAGAAGCCTACGTTGCAAAGACGGCTGATTTTACTCCTCAATTGACCAAGCTCCTGGATAAGAAGCCGGATGCGATTTTTCTGTGCGGGTATCATCCGGAGGGAGCCCTGATAGCCAGCCAGGCCCGGAAACTCGGGTTTACCGGCCCGTTTTTCGGGGCGGATGGTATCGATAATGTGGACTACATCAATATCGCCGGAAAGTATGCGGAGAACACCTACCTGACGGTTCCTTTTCTTGCCGCCGCCGCCAGTCCGGAAGGAAAAGAGTTTGCTGAACGTTTCAAAGAAACCGCCGGCAGGGACGTTGACTGGATGAGCGCAAACGCTTACGACTGCATGGGCCTACTCGCCCACGTGATAGCCAAGACCGGCCCGGACAGAGAGAAAATCCGTGAAGGAATGGCTGCCATGGATTCCGAGGAAAACGGTTATGAAGGTGTCACCGGCCTGACTTATTTCGATGAAAAGGGAGACTGCTTTAAACCCGCATTCATCAAGAAGGTTGAAGGCGGTGAGTTCGTACCGGCCGAGTAGCATACCGGTTTTGGATTGCAAACCAGCGGGGCGCCGGGGCGGTTCTGCTCCGGTGCCTTTTTGTGAAATCGCGAGGACGCCTTGTTCCTACAACAGTTGATCAACGGATTGACCATCGGCGGCATATACGCGATGATAGCCGTCGGCTACACGATGGTTTACGGCGTGATCCAGCTCATCAATTTCGCCCACGGGGAAATCTATATGCTCGGGGCTTTTTTCGCTGTATCCTTCATCGCGTTTTTAAACCTGCCTTTTTATGTGGCCTTTTTGCTTTCAATGGCATGCTGTGCGGTTTGCGGAATCCTTCTCGATGTCATAGCATACCGGCCTTTAAGGAATTCGCCCCGCCTGGCCGCATTAATCACCGCCATCGGAATGTCGATTTTTCTGCAAAACCTGGCGATGATCATTTGGGGTTCGCGGCCCAAACCGTTTCCCCAGGGTTCGCTCCCGGCGTATTTCGAGAAAAGCGCAGTCACATTCGCAGGCGTCAATCTTTCCTGGTTTCACCTGTTTATTTTCGGCATAACGATCTGCATGATGCTGGGCTTGCACCTGACCATCCAGAAAACCAGGTGGGGAAAAGCAATGAGAGCGGTGGCCCAGAACAAGACGATGGCCGCGCTTGCCGGAATCAATGTGAATCGCGTCATTTCCTATACCTTCGCCCTTGCCGGAGCCATGGGAGGCGCGGCTGGCATAATGGTAAGCGCTTATTACAATTCGTTGTATCCTACGATGGGATATCTGGCTGGGGTAAAGGCTTTCGCCGCCGCGGTGCTGGGAGGCATAGGCTCTGTTCCCGGCGCCATGCTGGGAGGAGTGGTGCTCGGTGTTGCCGAGGCAATGGGCGCCGGTTATTTAAGTTCGCTCTATCGTGACGGGATTTCCTATGCGGTGATGATCATCGTGATTGTATTTGTACCTGCGGGGCTGTTCGGTAAAGTTCTTAAAGAAACCAAAAAGAGCATGTAGAGATGAATATTGCGAACATAAAAAGCATGACGCGCGGCGCAAAAATCAGGCTGGCCATTCTGGCCGTCGCACTTATTATCCCTGCCCTGCCGTTTACAACGGATTATTTTCTTCATACCGTCATCCTGATATACCTTTACATGGTCCTGGCTCTCGGACTGAATGTAGTGCCGGGATTCAACGGGCTGCTGGATTTAGGTTATGTAGGTTTTTACGGAATCGGTGCATATACAGCCGGGTTGCTCACTGTTCACTTCGGACTTTCGTTCTGGACCATAATTCCCCTGGCTTTCTTGAACGGAGCTCTCTGGGGTGTACTTCTGGGCGCCCCGACCTTGAGGCTGACGGGGGATTATTTTGCCATAGTCACCTTTGGTTTTTCTGAACTGGTTGTATTGTTTTTGACAAACGAAATTTGGCTGACCAGGGGGCCTCTGGGGCTTCCCGGAATCGAACCGGTATCGCTGGATCTATCTTTTTTCGGCGGACCCAAATGGGAATTCATCGGTGAAGTTCCGTATTATTACCTCGCGATCGTGCTTGTCCTTGTCACGGTATTTGTTATGTACCGCATACAGGACTCACGGCTCGGACGGGCCTGGTTCGCGATCCGGGATGACGAAGTGGCGGCTGTATCTTGCGGCATCAACCTCCTGACCTACAAGGTTTTTGCATTCGGCGTCAGTGCCGCGTTCGGCGCGGTGGGGGGAAGTTTCTTCGCCAGGTGGGTGACTTTTCTGTCTCCGGACATGTTCAAGTTTTGGGAATCCTTTCTGGTGCTTTGCATGATCGTACTGGGCGGCATGGGCAACATATGGGGCGTGATGGTGGGGGCGGTTGTACTGGTTTCGTTGAGTGAAATCCTTCGGGGGGTTCTCCCTTTTCTTGGTTTGCCTGTAGAAGTCCGTTTCCTTGCCTTCGGATTAATCATGGTGCTGATGATGAGATATCGCCCTGCCGGGTTGCTGCCCATACCCGCCGTGGCCGCCCAGATGCGGGGCAGCCGGGTGAAGCGAAAAAAAGTAAAAGTGGCTGTGGGGCTCAATAAATGACCGTAATCATGGATATCCAGCAGCTTTCGAAAAATTTCGGAGGCCTGCAGGCCCTGAAGGACATTTCCTTTCATATCAACCAGAATGAAATAATAGGTCTTATAGGGCCGAATGGCGCGGGGAAAACCACCTTGTTCAACTGCGTCGCCGGTGTTGAGAAGCCTTCGAGCGGCCGGATAATTTTCACTAACGGAGAACGTTCCGAGTCGATCGGCGGAAAAAAGCCCGAAAAGGTGACCTCGCTGGGCATCGCAAGGACCTTTCAAAATATCCGGCTATTCGACAACATGACCGTTTTGGACAACGTGAAAATCGGTCGGCATTGCCGGACGAAGTCTACGTTTTTGGGGGCTGTTTTTCGAAACAGGTCGCAGAGGGAGGAAGAAGACTCAATTACCGAAAACGCTTGCCAGTGTTTGGATTTCGTCGGTCTTAAGGGTCTTAATGACGAAATCGCCAGTTCTCTGGCCTATGGAAATCAACGCCGCCTCGAGATCGCCAGAGCTCTTGCCACCGACCCACGCCTGCTGATGCTCGATGAGCCGGCTGCAGGCATGAATCCGCAGGAGTCGAGAAATTTGATGGACTTGATCCACCGTATAAGGGACAGGGGTGTCACGATCCTGTTGATCGAACACGACATGAAGGTGGTTATGGGGGTATGCGATCGTGTCGTGGTGATAAACCATGGGGAATGGCTTGCCGAGGGCGCCCCTGGGGAAGTCAGAAACGATCCGAACGTCATTGAAGCTTATCTGGGCACCGGAGCCGCTAATGCTGCTTAAACTGGAGAATGTAAGAACCCATTATGGAAACATCCGCGCTCTAAAAGGGATATCACTGGAGGTTGAGACCGGTGAAATCGTTTGTTTGATCGGCGCCAACGGTGCAGGTAAATCCACCACTCTTATGACCATCAGCGGGGTTTTGGTGCCGGTGGAAGGAGAGGTCTTCTTTGAGGGAAAATCCATAACAGGGGTCAGGCCGGACAACATCGTTGCCATGGGGATATGCCAGGTTCCCGAGGGCAGGATGATATTTCCTTTACTGAGCGTCATGGAAAACCTGGATATGGGAGCATATCTCCGGCGTGACCGGGAGGGCGTCAAAAAGGACATCGACAGAATTTATGAGCTTTTTCCCATTCTCTATGACAGGAGGAAACAGCACGGAGGCACCCTGTCAGGTGGAGAGCAGCAGATGCTGGCGATTGCACGCGCTTTGATGGCCAGGCCGAAATTGCTTCTGCTCGATGAACCGTCGCTGGGGCTGGCGCCGATAATCGTGGATGCGATATTCGAAATAATTCGCCAGATCAATGAAGAGGGCACTACCATTCTGCTTGTGGAGCAGAATGCACAGATAGCGCTTCAGATTTCCCACAGGGGTTATGTGCTTGAGACCGGCGAAATTGTGCTTGCGGACACCTCATCCGGCCTTGTCAAAAACGAGAAGGTTCGTAAGGCTTATTTGGGAGAATAAACCCCCTCTTTCAAAAAAATCAAATTTTTTCTAAAATAAGGCCGATATTCTAATCATCCAGAAGGAGATTAGCAGATGATCGAAGCAGGGGGGGGAAGCGGCCTGAAGCAGGATGGTCTGAACGGGCAGACGGTACAAAGCCTTTCGACATTGCGATTGATCGTTTCGGACGATCGTATGAGCGCTCTCATCGATCCTGAAGATGAGATGCTCTCCGGACTCGATATCCACCTTTTGAAAGAATTGCTGAATAAAGCCGGCATTCGCCATGGTGTCGTCGACGACCTTGTTCTGTCAGATTTTTTGTCGGAAGCCTCTCAGCGCGAAAGACCCTGGGAGGTGGCCAGGGGAACGCCTCCTGACCCGGGGAAGCAATCTCGTATCCGGTACTGTTTCAACACAGATCCCTTGGTTGTGGGCAAGGAAGATGAATCCGGAAGGATCGATTTCAAGAACCGCGGAGAAATACCACAGGTAAAAACCGGTGATCTGCTTGCCGAAATCATACCGGGTGTTCCAGGCAGGCCCGGAGTCGATGTCTACGGAATGGAGGTACCCCCCCCGGCTCACCCGCCAGTCAAGCTTCTGTACGGAAAAGGAACTTATTGTCACCCCGATGGCCTCAAGGTCTATTCCCAGATAGACGGGCGTCCCGAACTTACATCCGAGGACCGAATATGCGTTTCTCCGGATCTGGTGATAACCGGGGATGTGGGCTACGCCACGGGTCATGTGAGTTTTGAAGGAAACGTGGAGGTGCGGGGCGCTGTGTTGGAAGGATTCCACGTAAGGGCACACAATCTTCGGGCCGAAGAGATCAACCGGGCCGATATCGCAGTGGGAGGTGACGTTACAGTTTCGGGGGGAATAATCGGGTCTAGGGTCCAGGCGGACGGTGTTCTTAAGTGTAAGCATATCCATACTTCCACCATCGAGGTTATTGGAGACATAAAGGTTGAAACGACGATTTTTGATTCGGATGTAAAGACAAACGGCAGCTGCATTGTGAGCAACGGACGGATATTGTCGTCGGCGATATCGGCAAAAATGGGCATCAAAGCCGTTGATGTGGGTTCCGATTCCTCGGAGCCCTGTGAATTGCTGGTGGGGGTTGACGGTTTTTTGAGTAAAGTGGTCGACAAGCTTAATGCAGAAATCGATTCAGTAAAGGAGAGCATAAAGACCCTGGAAGCCGACTTGGATGAAATGAAGAAGGAATCCGAAAAGCTGGAAACCGAAATAGGCGAGCTGGCTCAGGAAGAAGATTCCAACAGATTGAAGGCTTCAGAGATCCAGGAAAAAATAAAGGCCGCCTCCGGTGCGGGCGATATGAATGGCCATCTGGTGCAGAAAGCCAAGGATTTGCACCGGATGCTCGAACAGAAGGTCGAGCAGGCCGGCAAAAGCATCGAGGAAAAATTCAAACGCCAGGAGGAGTTGGAGGAAGGCATAGAACGCCGTAAAAGCGAAATTCAAAAGGCGGCCGGGCACATAGACGATCTGAAGGAAAAAATCGACAAGGAAAATGAAAAAGCCCAAGGCGAAAAAGGCTCCCCCTCGGTCAAGGTCGCCAATGTCATTTACTCCGGCACTGTCATAAGAGGGCCAAAATCGATCATCAAGTTGAAGGATGATTGCCGGAACAAAACGATAAAGGAAATGGAGGTCGAACGGGAAAACCAACGCTTGGAATGGTCAATGGAAATCCTCGGCCGCCATTGATGTGGATCAAATAAATTTTATCAGTGAATGGTCATAGTGTTCCGGGCGTTCGAATCCGAGAAGATCGAGCAGCGTGGCGGCGACATTGGACAGGCCGGGCCGTCCGCCGCAGTTCATTTGATATTCTCCTTCATAGAGCGGGTCCTGTATAATGAAAGGCACAGGATTCAGGGAATGGGAAGTCTTGACCTTCCGTTTACCGTCTCCTGAAACGGTGAACATTTCATCGCAGTTTCCATGGTCCGCCGTTACCACTGCAATGCCCTCCAGTTTTTCGATAACCTGCAGAAGTTCCCCGACGCACATATCTACGGTTTCAACCGCAGTCACTGCAGCCTTGATTTTTCCTGTATGGCCGACCATGTCCCCGTTGGGGAAATTGATTCTTCCGAAGCGATATTTTCCGGAAAGTAGCAACTCTACAGCCTTATCGGTAATTTCCCTTGCCTTCATCTCAGGGGCCCGGTCAAATTCAATCCTGTCCGACGGGATTTCCAGGTATTTTTCAAGGGATGAATCGATGTATCCCGAACGGTTTCCGTTCCAGAAATAAGTTACATGACCGAATTTCTGGGTTTCACTGAGTGCGAAACTTGTGATACCCGAACCGCAAAGATATTGGCTTACCGTTCGGTCTATTTCCGGCGGCGAAAGCAGGTAGTCAGGCGGCATTCCTGTATCCCCGTCGTATTGCATCATGCCGGCATAGAGCACATCGGGAAGCGGCCCCCGGTCGAATTCCCGGAAATCTTTTTCGGTGAAAGCCCTGGATATTTCGATTGCCCTGTCTCCCCTGAAGTTAAAAAAGATCACTGCATCGCCGTCGCCTATCCGGCCCACCGGCCGGCCATTGTCGTCGGCTATCACGAAAGGATCAAGATACTGATCTGTTATTTTCTCGTTCTCGCTGTAATAGGTTTTTACGGCTTCTTCTGCGGA
>CAYXDR010000068.1:0-10606 GCA_964463515.1 uncultured Desulfobacteraceae bacterium
GGGGGAATTTGGGGTGGCCATAGATGGGGGAATCGAGGTGGCCATCAGGGCTATCGGCGCCGGCCTTCAGAGGTCTATGGGATCAATCCTGTATTAGCGCTTCTGCGCTGAGTATGAGGCCTGCAGAAAATCCCGCACGTCTCTGTCTTTTAGGTCATACCAGGTCTGATAGGCATCAGCGACGGCAAAGAAAGGCCCTGTCCTGATATTGGCACAGTATATTTTATCAACATGAGTCGAAATGAAATCTATGGTACGTTCCGGCGCTGTAGGAACAGCGATTACCGCCTCGGCCGCCATTGAATTCCTTGCCATGTGAACCGATGCCAGCATGGTATAACCCGACGCGAGGCCGTCATCCACAAGGATAACCCTCTTTCCAGTAAGATCAGGTGTCGGACTGCCTTCCCGAAAGAGGGAATTTCTCTTTTCCAGCTCCCCGAGCACCCTTGTCATTTCAGATTCTATCTGTTCCTCACTCAGATTGAGTTGGGATAGAATAGTTCTGTTGAAAAATGTGGTGCCGTCAATGGCGATAGCCCCGTACCCTGCTTCTGTATTGCCGGGTATCTGCAGTTTCCTGGCAAGGACGAGATCCAGGGGAAGCTTTAATGCCTCGCTTACTTTAATGCCGACGGGAACTCCCCCGGAAGGGATAGCCAAAACAATACCTTCTTTGATACCATAGAATTCCTTGTTCAACATCGAGCCGACTATTCTGCCGGCTTCGAACCGGTCCGCAAATACATTCGGCATATCGTGAAATTCCGTTATTTCGTGAATTTCCTTACCCATGTTTCCTCCTCGGGGTAAACACTCGGGATTTTCACCCGAATATTTACTTTACTTTGCATTTAGGAAGCTATCAAACTTGGAATTGTAATGATTCTATAACAGTGAAGATTGATTTAAATGGGTGGAAGCCTGTATTTGGTTTCCAGGTGAGGAGAGCGCCGGCCGCTCAGCCGACAAGCAACCCATGCGGGTTTGCCTGTTCATATTTTGAGGCAAAATACACGAAACCCCTTATTGTAAATTACATCTTTCAAATTTATTTTATTTATCTAAAGTTGTAATAGATGCTTGTTTAATAAAAAATCTAGCTATATTAACCTATATACTTATATCTAAAAGTATTAGATGTTGAACTCTTTGCTGGTAAACCGGACGGGGCCGGAACTGTTGTGCGACACCTTCTTGCAAAGGTATCATTTGCAGTGATGGGAGAAAAACTTCATGATACTTTCGGCTGGAATTATTCCTGTAAGGCGGAACAAACAAAAATGGAATTTTTTATTTCTAAGAGCATATCGAAATTGGGATTTCCCAAAAGGCACCGTGGAACAGGGTGAAAATCCCTTTGATACTGCAAAACGCGAACTCCGGGAAGAAACCGGCATAACAGACACCTGCTTCCGTTGGGGGCGGATATATTGTGAAACTGCTCCATATTCGGGAGGTAAAAAGGTGGCCAGGTATTACATCGCGGAAACAAACACCAGGCATGTAGTCTTTTCCATTAACCCCGAGATCGGAAAACCGGAACATCATGAGTATCGCTGGGTTTCCTACCACGAGCTGAAAAAGCTTTCACCCGTCCGGCTAAAGGGTGTCATTGAATGGGCCAACGGGATCGTCAACGATACTGCTCGGTAATAGACAAAACACTTGCACATCACAGGAGGAATACAATGGATATTAAGACTAAAGTTGACAACTACCTTAAGGAGCGCTTCGGCCCGGAGACGAGTTTGGCAAGCATGGAAACTCTTGGAGAAGGGGTGCACGGTACCGCGCACCGCTTGATTTTTCAAACGCCCGCCCACGAAGGGCATCTTATCATGAAAACACTCTTTCCGTCCCGGTTCGGCCACGATCACTATTCGGACCGGGCACAGGTTCTGCTCCTCGCCCAAGCCAACTACAACGATATGCCCAAGCACATCAAGGCGGTGGATGTCGTGGGAGAGTCCGACGAGCGCCTCATTTCCCTGAAGGATGCCAGGGAATTTTACGTTTTCATGGAAGAAGCCGGTGGTAAACCTTACTTTAACGACCTCGACGAGATCCTCAAGCGGGGGTATCTTGAGCAATTGGATATTCAACGGGCTGAAATGCTGGCCCGATTTCTTGCTGATATCCACAGCAGAAAATATTGCGGAAAAGATGCCTCGATACTTTACCGGCGGAGGATTCGAGACCTGATCGGTCATGGGGAATGTATTATGGGCATTATTGACGCTTATGATGAGGTCGATTTCGTTTCACCTCATGAATTTATCGAATATGTGGAACGTTGCATCCCCTGGTGGGGAAAGTTAAGACACCGCAGCGAACGTCTCTGCAGTGTCCACGGCGATTACCACCCCGGCAATATCCGGTTGACAGGAGACGACTTCGTACTGCTCGACCGCTCCCGGGGAAGCTGGGGGGAGCCGGCCGATGATGTTTCCTCTCTTAGCGTCAATTACATACACCATGCAATCAAGGACCGGGGGACTTTTGAAGGGCCGTTCAAAGAGCTCTTTTTTATTTTCCTGTACGCCTACCTGGAAAAGACCGGAGACAATGCCTTGTTCGAGGTGATCTCACCCTTCTTCGCGTTCCGGGTCCTGGTGATCGCCAACCCACGATTTTATCCCCTGGAGTCAAATGAAACACGTAGAAAACTTTTGAACTTCGGCCAGTCGGTCTTGAAAGACAGCTCGTTTGATATAAACCGGATTGCAGCTTACACACAAGGAGGGATATAGATCTCACCCATCCGACATGCCTGGACCTTACATTCCAGTTGCATATTTTGCGAAATAATTTTATCTTATGAGAAATTTTCGTTTGATGATGCCGCAGAAAGTCAAAACAACCATGTCCCCAGGGTCGGGATCGCTGTTAAAGCTTGATCCGTGAACCAATTCGATATTGACACCCATGACGATAACTTGGAAATAGTGCGTTTTGGAGGCGGTTCCGTTTGGCGGCAGTCGTTGATAAACCGGGCGTTAACGATACTGCATTCGTGAGTGCCCATCCGGAAATACCGGTTGGCACAGAGGAAGTTTCCAGGTTTGAATTCAGGGACAGGCTTGGCAAAGACACATTTTGATCAATTCACCTTTAAACTCATCACCTAACTTTTTAAAAAAACAAGAAATTATGAACCCAGTAGACTTGCCTTACAACGATGGACCAACATTGCCGACTTATGAAGCAGGAAAGATATGATGATGAGAAAGGGGTGAAGTGACCATGAAATCTTACCAAAGCAGGACCATCCTGATGGTTGATGACGATTTTGATGATTTTAGTCTTGCCCGCCAAGCTTTCAAGCTGAGTGGTCAGGAGAGGGATTTTCAATTGGTTTCGGACGGTGAAGAACTGATGGATTATCTTTATCGCCGGAAAAAATTCAAAAATCTTCAACACTCCCCCCTTCCGTGCCTGATTCTGCTGGATCTCAATATGCCGAAAAAGGACGGAAGGGAGGTTCTCAAGGAAATGAAGGAAATGAACGATTTCCGTCGAATTCCGGTCGTGGTGTTCACAACTTCGGGGGAAGAGGAAGATATCCTGTATAGTTATGAGTTGGGGGCGAACTCCTACATCAAGAAGCCTGATGAATTTGACGGGCTCGTTGAAACCATGAAACAACTGGGAGAATACTGGCTCAATATTGTAAGGCTGCCTGAACTTCCATCACAAGATGTGTCAGAGCCGTCGGTATCATGATTTTCTCATTACTCGAAAACTATTGAGCCAGAGGGGTGCCTGCTTTCACGCTGCCTTGCATCTCCATCGCCGGAAGGCCCCGGCCTTGAATTTCGGGCTCCTCCTGCGAGCCATAATGTGTTAAAATTCTATGAATAAATTTTATTTCTGTTTTTGCGTCAGGATACTTTAAACCATGCAGATGAAACCGGTGCAAAAGATAAAGGTTCTCCTCGTGGAAGATGATGAAGATGACTATATTATTACATCTCGCCTCTTATCTGAAATCGAGGGGAAGGAATTTGAACTGGACTGGGCATCCACTTATCATCAGGCTGTAGCAAAAGCCGCGTCCAACCACTATCATATATATTTGATTGATTATTTGCTGGGAGAGCGGAATGGAATTCAACTTGCTCGCAATTTTTTTCAAAACGGGTCTCAAACCCCGATTATCCTCCTGACCGGCCGGGGAAGCTACGATGTGGACAGGAAGGCCATGAAGGAAGGCATAGCCGATTATCTGGAAAAATCCCTGCTTAGCTCGAGTCTTTTAGAACGTGCCATTAGGTATGCCATTGATCACTGGAACACCCTGGCGGCCCTCAAGGAATCTGAACAAAAGTTACGCATTTTATCCGGCAAGCTGTTGGAAGCCCAGGAAAACGAGCGGAGAGCCGTCGCCCAGGAACTCCATGACAGCATAGGGGCGAGCCTCACTGCAATACGTTATGGGCTGGAGGAAAGGCTTCAGAGGGAAGATAGAGGGAACGCATCGGCCCAAGGGGTATCTTTGGAGCAGATTATCGGTATAGTGCAGGATACCACCGAAGAAGTGCATAGAATTTCGTCTAATCTCCGGCCGTCAATAATCGATGACATGGGCCTTTTTACGGCAATACGATCGATCTGCCGGGAGCTCCAGAATGTAGGAGACGGGATCCGGATAAAAACTCAAATCTCTGTCAAAGAACATGAAATCCCGGAATCATTAGGCATCATCATCTACCGGATTTTACAAGAGGCCTTGAACAATGTTTTCAAGCACAGCGGAGCGGATGCTGTTTATGTAAGCCTGAAAAAAAACGTCTTATTTTTAGAGCTTCAAATAAAGGATAACGGTAAAGGATTCGATAAGTCTGAACAGCCGGAGCAAACGAGGCAGAAGCAGGCGATGGGGCTGATCGGAATGAAAGACCGTACCGAGCTGTCCAGTGGAACCTTTGAGGTCTTATCGGAAAAGGGAAAAGGAACCACGATCCTGGCTACGTGGAAACTGGGTGGTGCGTTTCCGGTTTCCTGACACCACCGCACTATAATTGCTGCTATTCCGGGACAACCAATCCCTTGTCGATGGCATAAGCAGTTAAAGCGGAAGCGGAATGCAGGTTCAGTTTCTGCATGATGTTTGCCCTGTGCTTTTCCACGGTTTTAGGACTGATGCAGAGATAATCGGCAATTTCCTTATTGCTGTAGCCTTCTCCTACAAGCTTTAAAACCTCTTTTTCGCGCTGGGTCAGCAATTCGAATGAAGTTTTCTCCTTGAAAGTGCTCCGGCTTTCAAGATAGCCGTCCAGAACCATCCCCGAGATCTCCGGGCTGACATACTGCTTGCCCGACATGACAGTTTTTATGGCCGCCAACAGGTCTTTATGCCCGGAGGATTTAAGACAGTATCCATCTCCGCCTGATTTGAAGACCTCGAAAATATACTCTTCTTTCCTGTACATAGTGAGCGCCAGTATCTTGGTTTGCGGGCAGCATTGCTTAATCTCCCTGATCACAGACAAGCCGTTCATCTTGGGCATATTCAGATCCAGTAGGACCAGGTCGGGTTCAAGCTTTTTGATTACCCTTATGGCGCTCATACCATCCTCGGCCTCCCCCACCACTTCCAGTTCCTCGTTTGCGCTCAACAGGGAGCAGAGGCCCTGGCGCAGTATTGTGTGGTCTTCTGCAATTACGATCCGGTTTGTCTTGGGCATGTTAAACACTCCATTCCTGGCTGCCAGCCAAGAGCACGCAAAATCCAGGGAAACATACCATTTCTAGTTGACTTGGCTGGATAATTTTTTCCTCGGGGTCCGCCGGCCTCGTTGCGGGACCTTCATATTTCGCAATGGAAAAGTGAAATAAATGCAAATCGTTGTCAGTGAGGCAGAGCCGAACGGTTGTCGTAATCGTCTGTGAAAAGGAAACAGAGAAAAATTACGCTGCCATACATGACTAAATTCGTATACCACATCTGTAAATATGAGTAAAGTATTAGTAAAAAAGGCAATACAGCAGGCAGCGTAGTGACAACCTGGTACTGATTGGAAGACATTTTGGCACCAGCCCTACATTGCTTACCAGGGCGTATAAATTATTTACCCCATTTATATTTTCGCCGGAGCTCCTTAGACTTAAAGAAAAATGATGGGTAACTATACCGGTTTGAAAGGAGGCAAAAATGACTACTGCAATTGAAAATATGACTTTTCAGAAAACACCGGAACCATGTCTACAAGAAGAAGTTCCTCTTTTTAAAAATGCATTTTGCCCCTATTACAGTGAGTGCCTGCAGAGAGCGGTGGAAGCGCGTTGGCAGCAATTTACATGCAGAAACTGCAGTTGGCGAAGCATTCAGCTGGCCGTCCGCCCGGAACCGCGTGAAATGGAAGGATATTATCGTCTTCTGGGAAACATTTTTTCACCTGGCCGTTCTGCATCATGATCGATAAATGATGTGGCGGATACAATTTTGGATGTCAACATTTGACAAGGATTTATGTCGAGGGCAGTATTTGCAGTGGCTGTTCACAGGATGAATCATGCCGGTTCAAAATTCAGATATATCTAATATATTCAATGAAGTCGCAGACCTTCTCGAAATTGAGGGTGCAAACCAGTTCCGAGTCCGCGCCTATCGCAACGCGGCGCGCGCTGTATCCAGCCTACCCAGAAACATCGGGGATATGATCGATTCACAGGAAAACCTCACTGATTTACCAGGAATCGGTAAGGACTTGGCCGGAAAAATCGAAGGAATCGTCAAAACCGGCTCCCTGGCACAACTGGAAGAGCTTAAAGGGAAAACTCCCGCCGGACTGAGCGAACTAATGCAATTGGAGGGCTTGGGCCCGAAAAAGGTGAAAGCCCTCTATGACAAACTGGATGTAACTACGATCAAGGGCCTTGAAGCCGCAGCCCGTCAAGGCAAAGTGAGGGAACTGGATGGGTTTGGGGAAAAAACCGAGGAAAAAATCCTCTCAGAAATAGAATCATTCAAGGGGGCTGAAAAACGTATCAAGCTCAATGAGGCGGAACAAAAAGCCCGTTTTTTGACGGAATACCTGGAGAAAAGTGAAGGTATCAAGCAAATCACTGTCGCTGGTAGCTACAGACGCCGCAAAGAAACCGTGGGTGATCTGGATATTTTGGTCACATGCAGCAAAAATTCCAATGTGATGGACCGTTTCGTAGATTATGAAGATGTCAAAAAAGTCATTTCCAAGGGAAAAACTCGAGCGACTGTGGTCCTTCGTTCTGATCTCCATATAGATCTCAGAGTCCTTCCTCAAGCCAGCTATGGAGCGGCCCTTCACTATTTCACCGGCTCATAATATTGCAGTACGCAAGCTGGGCGTCAAAAAAAACCTCAAGATAAATGAGTATGGTGTTTTTAAAGGAGATAGGCGTATTGCAGGAAAAACCGAAAAAGAGGTCTATGATCAAGTTGACCTTCCCTATATTGAACCCGAGTTGCGCGAAAACCGCGGTGAGTTGGAAGCAGCCCAAAAAGGAAAACTGCCGCATTTGCTCAAAGCAGGTGATCTTAGGGGGGATCTTCATGTCCATACGAAGGCCACAGACGGGCATGCGAGCCTGCAGGAAATAGCCGAAGCCGCAGGGGATCATGGTTACGAGTATATGGCTGTTACCGATCATTCCAAAAAAGTGACCATGGCCCACGGCCTGGATGCCGGCCGACTGGCGGCGCAAATCGAAGAAATTGATCAATTAAACAGCAAGTTAAAAAATATCGTGCTTTTAAAAGGAATTGAAGTTGATATCCTAAAGGATGGTTCGCTCGATTTGCCGGATGATATACTGAAGGAGTTGGATGTGGTTGTCTGCTCCATTCATTATCACAGGAAACTGTCGAGGGAGAAAATGACTGCCCGGGTTCTTCGCGCTATGGACAATCCTTACTTCAATATCTTAGGCCATCCCACAGGCCGCCTGATCGGGGAAAGAGACCCTTATGACATCGATTTGGAACAAATCATGGAAGGTGCAAAAGATAGGGGCTGTTTTCTTGAAATCAATTCCTACCCTGACCGGCTTGACCTGTCTGACAGCAATGCAAAAATGGCGAAGGAAATGGGTCTCAAAATGGCCGTTTCCACAGATGCCCACAGTCTTGCTGATCTGGATTTTATTTTTTACGGCGTAGGGCAGGCCCGTCGAGGCTGGCTGGAGCCGGTCGATGTGATCAATACCAGGGACTTGAAGGACCTTAAGAAGCTGCTAAAAAGAAAATAGGTTGGCACATGGATACCTTGAAGGATTTGATAAGCCCTCTGTCCGACAGTTCAAAACCATTTCTATGGATGTTTAACAAAGACGGTTACGAAACTCATCCATACACGATGCATCCGGAGTATCAACGGTCAAACCCGAATTTTCAGCACCGTGAAAATTTTCGTCTATGAGCACGTCAGGCCTGATATCTTTACCTTGACAGCTGTATCTTTTCGGAAAAGGCATTTGGCCGTGCACCGTTTTTCTGTCCTCTCGGCCTTCATTTCCCTCCGGTGGACCGCAGGAAATAAACTCCTTTCCCATAAATCCACCGGCAGGGAGTTAACATCATTCAAGGTTAAGTTCGTTTTCTACAAAAACAGCTCCTCCCTCATAGGCGTTATTCGCCGCGGCATTATATTCGGCCCAGGATTCCACTGACCCGGTCAACGTGGCAATGCCGTCTTCCACTTGGACATCTACATCGTCGGAGTCCACAAATGGGCTCCACCACAGTTCACTCTCGATATCTTCCTCAATCCTCCAGTCGCTTTTGGGATTAAACCGCGGCCTGTCATAATCCGGATTGAAATCAGAATGATACCAGCTGTCTACGTATGGATCGTAGGTATAAAAGTCCGATTCACCTTCAACAGTCAGGTTATTGTCCACCACGATTACACCATTTACTTTTGATGCCACATCGTCTGCCTGCCATTTTTCAAAATGAGTATCTACAGTTCCATAAAGATTGGCTACCCCGTTGATAACATCAACAGTAATTTCATATCTGTTGACATAAGGATCACGCAGGAGTGACCGTCTGACTCTGCTTTCGATTTTTTCATCGCTAACTAATGGACTAGGTCTTACCTTTATCCGGTTGTCTACGGCTATCACTCCCACAGTAGAACGGGCATCCTGCTCTGCCGCACGTTTGGCTTTAAGATTGTCGACCGTCCCTCTCAAAGTAACGCTGTCAGTCTCAGCGTCGGCTTCAGGGGTTATATTGAACGAAGAGACTCTGGGATCGTAAAACAATGCATCTTTTACTGCATCCTCGATCTGTTCTTCTGATTTTTCAGCGAACTTGTCTTTTCTTAAGTCCTGGTCCCGAGCCCACCTTTCGACTTTCAAGTTCGAAGTGTCTACCGAATTGACACTATAAACATGAGCTTCCCAATAGGCCTCATTCTTTTCGGCTGCACTTCCAACAACACCGCTCAGGATGACTTTACTCCCTTCTACGTCGACGTCGATCAATGCATGATCCACAAAAGCATCCCATTTCAGGGTATCTTCAACCATGGCCTTAATTTCATTATCGGATCTGTCTTTGGACCAGACAACCTCAAGTTCATTGTTTAATTCCTTTACCCCTTTAACTGCCTTTGCCACCTTTCCACAGAGGTTTTTTTCCTGCCAAGAGTTAACTTCGCCGGTCAGGGTGACCACGTGGTCGTCGACTGCCACAGATACCTCATAGGCGTCCGTGGCAGGATCCTCCATCAAGGCTTCCTCTACATCCGCCCGAATTTGGGAATCCATCTGTAATACAGGCGGATCAACATCTATGTTGTTCACGACCGCACGGACTCCCTTGACAATACGTGCAACCCGCGCAGCCCTTTCCTTGGCAAGTAGATTTCCCACTGAGCCGCTGAGAGTGACAATACCATCAGCAGTTTTCACATCAATCAAATGCGAAGGCACAGCCATATCCAAGAACAATTCATCTTCAACTGCGTCGGTAATCGATACATCGGACAACTGGGGTGTTTCCGCGCTAGCAGTCGTCGCCGGCAGCATCAACAATGTTATTGCCAGGAAGGTCCCCAGCAGTAAATTAAAATTTACCGTATTACCAATTAGATACTTACATCTCATTTCCTTTCCTCCTTTCATGCCTTTCGTTTTCATTACAGAAGTCTTCTGTCTGGTGAGTGCACCCCCGGTTGGCATCCTCTTAATGCGCTCGGTCGGCAACGAAGATTGCCGCCCGGAAATATGGTTTCGCACGCCCAGAGTTAACTCCAAAATATTCGTGCATGGATGGAGTATCCATAAGGCCAATCCCCTATTTAGGCCTACAGTATTGTTTACCCTGTGGAGTTATATGCAAATTATGCGGTTTGCTTGTGGGAGCGGAGGGCGCTCGACTTGGAGTCCGGTATTTAATCCGACAGAAATTTTTAGGGAAAATAAATTCGTTGAGACCGGGAATATCTCCTCGCTCAGGAGGAAGTCTTATCGTTATGGCTGATTGGGAGGCGTACCATGAAGGTGCTCCCCTTGCCCGGAGTGCTCTTTGCGGTTATGTAACCTTGGTGCCTATCTATGATCTTCCTACAGATGGCCAGGCCGATGCCTACGCCTTGATATTCGCTGCGGCCGT
>CAYXDR010000069.1:0-10525 GCA_964463515.1 uncultured Desulfobacteraceae bacterium
GACCCCGACCCCGAAGGACATCGTTATTTTGACTTTTTACGGTTTCATCAATTTTTGCTTTTTTAATTTTTTCGTTTATGGCGGCTTTTCACGGTAGGAGCATTGACAGTGTTGCCGCTTAGGGTTTAGAAGAGCCTGGGGTTAATGCTCCGCCGTCTTGTTCGTGAATTTTTTTGTATCGCCGGAGAAAGAAATGGCTAACGTAGTGGTAGTTGGGGCCCAGTGGGGCGACGAAGGTAAAGGCAAGATCGTGGATCACTTGACTGCATCTGCTGATCTGGTGGCGAGATACCAGGGAGGAAACAACGCCGGACATACACTAGTAGTGGACGGGGTGCAGCATATCTTCCATCTGATTCCCTCCGGCATTTTATACGAGGGAAAAAAATGTTTGATAGGCAACGGTGTGGTGATTGATCCTGCCGTTTTGCTCGAGGAGATGGAAAGGCTGAAGGAATTCCGCCTGGAGGTGACCCCCGCGAGGCTCGGTATAAGCGAGAAGGCCCATCTTATCATGCCGTATCACAAGGCCGTTGATTTGGCCCGGGAAGCTGCAAAGGCCGGCGGCAAGATCGGTACGACCGGGAGGGGAATCGGTCCGTGCTATGAAGACAAAGCCGCCCGGACCGGGATTCGTATCATCGATTTGATGGACGGCGTTTTTGAGGGAAAAGTACGAGAAGCGGTAAAAGAGAAAAATTTTATATTGACGAGGTGGCTGGGGGCTCAACCACTGGAGGCCGAGCCCATCGTTGATTCCTACCGCAAAATGGCCGAAAATCTCAGGCCTTTCGTGACTGATGTCTCTCAAGAGCTCGATCGGGCTGCTTCGACCGGGAAAAGTGTATTGTTCGAAGGTGCTCAGGGGACACATTTGGATGTGGATCATGGTACCTATCCGTTTGTCACGTCCTCCAATCCGATTGCCGGCGGCGTGTGTGCCGGCGCAGGAATTGGACCTACACGCATCGATCATGTAGTGGGCATCGTAAAGGCCTATACCACCAGGGTCGGCTCCGGTCCGTTCATCACTGAGCTGCACGAATCCACCGCTGACTACATCCAGGGCCGTGGAAAAGAATTCGGGGCCACTACCGGGAGAAAACGCAGGTGTGGCTGGCTCGATATGGTTCTACTGAAAGACTCTGTACGCCTGAACGGCCTTACGAGCATCGCGGTTACGAAGATGGACGTGTTGACCGGGCTGGAGCGGTTGAGCATATGCACGGAGTATGACTGCCGAGGGGAGCGGATCTCCAGTCGTCCTGCAAGCCTAGAAAAACTCGGGGCCTGCACGCCGGTATATGAAGAATTTCCAGGCTGGGACGAGGATATTTCGGGCGTGCGCTCCATCGATGATCTACCGCTCAACGCACGACGGTATCTCGAGTCCATCGGGGAACTCGTCGGGGTTCCGTTGTCCACAGTTTCCGTGGGACCCGGCAGGGAAGCCACGATTTCTTTGATCGATCCTTTTGCCTATAATCCACCTTCTGATTTTCCATGAAGAAAAGGTTGACGCAACGCGCGGCATCCAAGATTCCGCTGGTTTTTGCGCCGGGAGCCGGTGAAAACGACACAGCGGACGGCGGTTTTACGGTTTATCTTGGTTCGGACACAGGCGGGCTTGACCCAGATGCTGCCTGGGTGTAGAAGGTTGAATGCTGTTCTCAACTTTTTTGAATCGTAGGGAGTTTATCTCCTGAATTCCGGTACACGGAGCAGATCGCAAAGGTTTGACGTGAAGGAAGGTCTGGAAAAAGTCTATGATTCCATTGTGGTAGGGGCGGGACACGCTGGTTGCGAGGCCGCACTGGCGGTTTCTCGGATGGGGCGTCCAGCTCTTTTGGTGACCGTGAACCTGGACCATGTCGCCGCCATGAGCTGTAACCCTGCCATAGGCGGCCTGGGTAAAGGACATCTTGTCCGTGAAATGGACGCACTGGGAGGAGAGATGGGGGTGGCCGCCGACGAGACCGGCATCCAGTTTCGCCGTTTGAATACCCGAAAGGGCCCGGCTGTACAAGCATCCCGATCTCAAAATGACAGGGATCTCTACCGCAAAAGAATGAAGTCGGTTCTGGAACATCAGCCTTTGCTCACTCTCAGGCAGGGGTTGGTGGAAAGACTTTTGGTTAAGGACGGGCGAGTTTATGGAATCGAGACCGCCTTGAAGGAGCGTTTTTTCGGACGGACCGTGATACTGACAAACGGCACCTTTCTCGGGGGACTGATACATATAGGCCTTGATACCTTCCCGGCCGGGCGTATGGGAGATCCGCCATCTGAAGGTCTGTCTGTACAGCTGCGTTCCCTGGGCTTCGCTCTCGGGCGTTTCAAGACCGGGACAACCCCCAGGCTTAACGGGCTTACGATAGATTATGAAGGACTGGACAGACAGTCCGGCGATCCGAACCCCGTACCTTTTTCCTTCAGGACCGTTACCATTCCTCTCCCTCAGGTTTGTTGCCACATAACTCACACTACGCCGTTTACCCACGAGGTCATCAGAAGCGGCCTCGACCGTTCACCACTGTTCACCGGTGTGATAGAGGGGGTTGGAGCGCGCTACTGTCCTTCGGTGGAAGACAAGGTCGTAAGGTTCCCGGAAAAGGAACATCATCAGATATTCCTGGAGCCTGAAGGCCTCGACACTGTCGAGGTCTATCCCAACGGTCTTCCGACCAGCCTTCCGGTGGACATCCAGGAGCGGATGGTGAGGTCGGTTCCAGGCCTTGAGCATGCAGAAATCCTTCGCCCCGGCTACGCGATTGAATACGATTATATTCACCCGCTGGAATTGAAACCTACATTAGAGACGAAGAAAGTAGCAAATCTTTACCTGGCCGGTCAGATCAACGGAACTTCGGGCTACGAGGAAGCGGCCGCCCAGGGCCTTATGGCAGCGGCCAACGCGGTTTTGAAAGTTCGAAGAGAAGACCCTCTTGTACTTGAAAGATCGAATGCCTATATCGGTGTCCTTATCGACGACCTTGTGACTAAGGGAGTCAACGAACCTTATCGAATGTTCACTTCGAGAGCTGAGCACAGGTTGCTTCTGAGAGAGGACAACGCGGACTTGAGGTTGATGGAGACCGGTCACAGGCTCGGCCTGCTTTCTGAGGACGCATACAGTCGTTTTTTGGCCAAACGCAAAGAGATCGACGGTTTGATTGAAAGGCTTTCGCTGGAATGCGTCCGACCGGAACCCTGTGTCCAGGACAAAATGAGGGCATGGGGGTCTGCTCCAATCCGCAAGCCCACCACCCTGGAGCAGCTGCTGAAGCGGAGCGAAATCTGTTTCCACCATCTGGCCGAGTTTGTTCCGGAATTTGCCGAGGTGGATTTCCAGGTTTCAGCCGAGGTGGAAACACGGATTAAATACGCGGGTTATATCGACAGGCAGGAGAGGCAGGTTGAAAAGTTGAGCAGGATGGAACAAACGAAACTGGGCGATAATATAGATTACGACGCGGTACACGGATTGACCACCGAAGCCAGGGAGAAGCTATGTACTGTCAGGCCGGCTTCGCTGGGTCAGGCTTCGAGGATTTCCGGCGTGACGCCGGCGGCTCTGATGGCAATCCAGGTCCACTTGAAAAAGCAGGATGCTTCGCCAGAAACAGGACGACGGTAGCATCGGCATTGAGCTGTTTAGTTTGACCGTTAAACAATTCCCGGAGGTCTGAAAATGGCTATGCAAAAATCTTTAAACCTTATCCCCCGTCTAGACGGGGCCTTCGATCGCCTCCGAGTGATGGCGGCCGAAGGCGGCTGCAGGAAATTTGCGGATTTGATTACTTCCTCCATAGGCAAGAAATTGTTCATGGCCTTGACGGGATTCTGTTTCATTGGTTTTCTCGTGGTGCATCTGCTCGGAAACCTGACATTGTACGCCGGAGCCGACACATTCAATGCCTACGTCTCGAGTCTGGAATCCATGGGTCCTCTCGTGACAGTCGCGGAAATCGGATTGGTCATTCTAGCTGCCGTGCATATCGGGACAGGCCTGTTTTTGTTCTACCTGAACCTCCGTGCGCGTCCTGTCAGATACAGCATGCATAAGTCAGCCGGAGGAAGAACAATCGGATCTGCCACAATGCCATACACCGGGTTGGTCATACTGGTTTTCGTGATTTTTCATCTTGCTGATTTCACTATGGCCGACAGAACCGGCACAACTCTTTATGATATTGTTGCGTCGGCGTTTTCCAATCCGGTCCATGCGGCATTTTATGTGTTGATCATGGTCGTTGTAGCTGTGCATGTGAGCCATGGCTTCTGGAGTTTGTTTCAGACCCTAGGCATCAACCATGTGAAATACACCGTTCCCATCCAGGTGCTGGGCATCGTGGTAAGCGTGGTGTTCGGCGTTGGATTCGGTTTGATTCCGATAGCTTTGTATCTGATAGCATAATCCCGTTCAGAAAGAGCAGAAGGGAACCGGCACAAGGAGGAGAGTTTATTTATGGATCTCGATGCGAAAATCCCGGGTGGCGCGCTGGAGAAGAAATGGGACAGACACCGGTTCGAAACAAAGCTGGTCAATCCCGCCAACAAGCGCAAATTTACCATAATCGTCGTCGGGACAGGCCTTGCCGGGGCGTCGGCATCGGCGAGCCTTGCGGAGCTGGGCTACAATGTCAAGTCTTTTTGTATACAGGACACTCCCAGGCGTGCACACAGCATAGCCGCCCAGGGCGGTATAAATGCAGCCAAGAATTATCCCAACGATGGTGACAGCATACAACGTCTTTTCTACGATACCATAAAGGGCGGTGATTTCCGCGCTCGCGAGGCCAATGTTTACCGCCTCGCACAGGTGAGCAACAACATCATCGATCAATGTGTTGCTCAGGGAGTGCCTTTTGCTCGGGAATACGGCGGGTTGCTGGCAAATCGATCCTTTGGAGGCGCACAGGTTTCGCGCACCTTTTATGCAAGGGGCCAGACAGGCCAGCAGCTGCTGCTCGGGGCCTACAGCTCCATGAGCAGGCAGGTGGCGGCCGGCAGGGTCACTGTTTTTCCGCGCAGGGAAATGGTGGATCTGGTCTTAATAAACGGCAGGGCCGGTGGCATCGTCGTCAGAAACTTGACCGACGGTACATACGAACGGCACTCCGCCCATGCTGTGGTTCTAGCCTCCGGAGGCTACGGAAATGTTTTTTACCTTTCCACCAATGCCATGTCCTCTAATGTCAGCGCGGCGATGCAGGCATACAGGAAAGGGGCCTTTTTCGCCAATCCATGCTTCACCCAGATCCACCCCACCTGTATCCCTCATTCAGGTGAATATCAGTCGAAACTGACATTGATGAGCGAAAGCTTGAGAAATGACGGCAGGGTATGGGTCCCCAAAAACAAGGACGACAAACGACCGCCCAATGATATACCGGAGGAGGACAGGGATTATTATCTTGAAAGGAAGTACCCCAGTTTCGGGAATCTGGTGCCGAGAGACGTGGCATCGCGAAATGCCAAGACTATGTGTGACCAGGGCTACGGAGTGGGGCCAACCGGTTACGCGGTTTATCTGGATTTCAAGCAAGCCATCGAACGCGACGGGATCGAGACCATCCGCAAGAAGTATGGGAACCTGTTCGATATGTACAGGAACATCATAGACGACGATCCTTATCAGGTCCCGATGATGATCTACCCGGCTTCTCATTATACAATGGGCGGGCTCTGGGTGGACTACAATTTAATGACCACGGTGCCCGGCCTGTTTGCTCTTGGTGAGGTAAATTTTTCCGACCACGGCGCCAACCGGTTGGGCGCCAGTGCCCTGATGCAGGGCCTTGCTGACGGTTATTTTGTAATACCCTATACAATAGGGGGCTATTTTGCCGCGGGAGACCTGCCGGAGTTAAACGAAAACCATGACGCCTTTCAGGAAGCGGAAGACTCGGCGGAAGCGAGGATCAAAGACCTCCTGTCCATAAAGGGAGGCAGGACCCCTGACAGCTTTCACAGGGAGCTAGGTCAGATAATGTGGGAATATTGCGGGATGAGCCGGAACGACGAAGGCATTCAGAAGGCCCGGGAGCTGGTTAAGGAGCTGCGGGAGGAGTTTTACCGGAATCTTTTGGTTCCAGGTACAGACAGCGATTTCAATTCTAATCTGCAGAAAGCTTTCCGTGTGGCCGATTTCCTTGAATTTGGAGCATTGCTGGCGGTGGATGCCCTGGAGAGAAGGGAATCATGCGGGTGTCATTTCAACGAAGCCTACCAAACCGAAGAAGGCGAAGCCAGGCGGGATGACGAAAACTGCAGCTATGTGGCTGCCTGGCAATATACCGGTCCGGGCGGAGAGCCTGCGTTGCACAAGGAGCATCTGGTGTTCGAAAATGTGGAACCTATACAAAGGAGCTACAAGTGACACGTGCGGCAAAAACAATTACCGTTACACTGAAAGTGTGGCGACAGAAGGGGCCGAAGGACAGGGGCTATTTCGAAACGATTCAGGCCGATGAAATTTCCACGGACATGTCCTTCCTGGAAATGCTTGATGTTGTGAATGAAAGGCTGGCTTTGCAGGGAAAGGAACCCGTCGAATTCGACAGCGACTGCAGGGAGGGAATTTGCGGAATGTGCGGGGCTGTAGTCAACGGGATCCCGCATGGGCCGGAAAAGGCCATGACCTTATGCCAGCTTCATATGAGGAAGTTTTCGGAAGGAGATACGATTGCCATTGAGCCATGGCGTGCAAGGGCCTTCAAGGTGGTCAAGGATTTGATCGTAGACCGGAGTGCGCTTGACAGCATTATCCAGGCGGGTGGATATGTATCGATGAACACCGGGGGGGCCCAGGAAGCCAATACAATACCTGTTCCACAAGATATCGCGGAGAAGGCAATGGACGCGGCTGCATGTATAGGCTGTGGAGCATGCGTGGCGGCCTGTCCGAATGCTTCTGCGATGCTTTTTGTGGCGGCGAAAGTGTCCCATCTTGTGTTGCTGCCACAGGGCAAACCGGAGGCCGCCGGCAGGGCCTTGTCTATGACCAAACGAATGGAATCCCTCGGCTTTGGGAATTGTTCCAACGAGAGAGAATGTGAAGCCGTGTGCCCTAAAGAAATTAAGATATCCAACATTGCAAGATTAAACAGGGAGTTTTTCAAGGCCGCGTTTTTGTCTGACAAGTTTTGACGGAACGATCAACAACAAAACCGGGAGCTGGAGCGTTTGCCGGGATTTAGAGTATCCTTGGCTTGTAATTAACCAATAACTGAAGCAGGATGCCATGTTTTTTCTTGACACCCGGAACCGGATTGTCTATAGACCGGCTTCAATGGTAGGGGTTTGCTGCGGCCCGCCATTTCCGCGATATGGCCTGCCACGCCGGAGCCAGGAGTTTCTTTGATCGTGATCGGCCGAGAGGTCTATCACCTTCCTGCTGTCGTATTGTGAGTGTTTCTTGTCATGACCTTACAGCTTATTTTTGAAAAACATCGGGCCGAAATTCTCGATAAGTGGCACGCCTTGCTCATTGAGTCTTACCCTAAAGAAACAGGGCGGTTTCTGCGGAGAGAAAAAGATGCATTCGCAAACCCGGCCGGTGCAAGGTTTGGAACCGCCCTTGAGAAGGTCCTCAGTGGGTTTATCAATAATGAGGGCCCTGAATCCTGGAAAGATGCGCTGGATGAAATACTGCGGGTTCGTGCGGTGCAGGATTTTTTACCTTCCGAGGCCTTGAGGTTTGTGGCGGGCCTGAAGGACATATTGCGTTTTACTGTGGAAGAGTCAGGCGAAGCTGTGTCTGATCAAGATATCCGGTCCTTCGAGAACCGGGTTGACCGGATGCTGCTTGATGCTTTTGATGTTTATTCGAGATGCCGGCAGGACTTATACGAAATTCGTGTCAAAGAAGTTTCGCGCCAGGTTGAGCGTCTGCTTCGAAGGGCGAATCTAATGGCGGACGATCCTGGTACGGCTTGATATGTTTAGGTTTCGATAGGGAAGGCTAAAGTCCTGCATTGTCAATGAGCGTCTGGTAAAATTTGTAAGGAAACCGGAGAGGGAGCTGAGTATGAATTTCATAATGAGCATCGTGATTGCGGGCGTTGCCGTAACCTTGGTGGTGCTTGTGCCGCTTATCGGTGTGGGTGCACTGGGGATGACGCAGTTTTTCGGCATCGTCGTTCCTTACGCAGCCATGGCGATTTTTTTTATCGGTATTATTTATAGGGTCGTGGATTGGGGCCGGTCGGCGGTTCCTTTTCGTATCCCCACCACCGCCGGGCAGCAATGGTCATTTCCCTGGATAAAGTCGAACCCGATAGACAATCCCCGAAGCGGTGCGGGCGCCTTTATACGAATGATATTCGAAGTTTTGACTTTCCGCTCGCTCTTTAGAAACATCCGGCTGGAATATGCAGCTAAAGAGGATGGAAGCCCAAGGATAAACTTTCAGTGGGAGCTGTGGTTGTGGCTGGCGGCCCTGGCGTTTCATTATTCTTTTCTGGTCATATTCCTTCGGCATTTCAGGTTTTTTTTGGAGCCGATTCCATGGTTCGTTCATCTGCTTGAAGACCTGGACGGTTTTATGCAAATGGGGCCTTTGCCTTTTGTGGGGCTGGGATCACCCGGCGTTTATTTGACCGACGGCCTGTTGACGGCGGCGGTTGCCTATCTTGTGATTAGGAGGATATATGTTTCCCAGACCAGGTATGTATCTCTGGCCTCGGATTTTTTCCCCCTTTTTCTTATTTTAGCGCTGGCCCAGACGGGCATCCTGATGCGCTATTTTTTACGTGTGGATATCACTTCGGTGAAGGAGCTGGCTCTCGGGCTTTTCGCCTTCAGCCCCAATCCGGAAATATTGAGCAAGATCGGAGTTATATTTTACATTCATCTTTTTGTACTGTGCGTGCTCATCGCGTATTTCCCGTTCAGCAAGCTGATGCATTTTGCAGGCGTTTTTTTGAGTCCGACCAGAAACCTATGCAACAACAACAGGTTCGTGAGACATGTAAACCCCTGGAACTATCCTGTTCCGACCCATACCTACGAGGAATACGAGGATGAATTCAGGGGGCACATGATAGAGGTCGGGTTGCCCGTTGAAAAAGGCCTGGATGAAGCAGAACAGGAAGAAAAGGAGTAGCCATGTCTGATACACCCAAACCGGCTGAAACTGCAGATGTCCGCCATTCCCCTCCCGCCTTGAAAGGATGGATGGATGAGCCGGTCGAAATAAAGCCCGGCATGTATTGCTATGCAGGTAAACCCCAGAGTCTCGAATATGTCGGGATGCCGAATCCGAGAGAATGGAATCCCGAAGATGAAGACTGGAAACTGCCCGATAATTGGAAAGAAACCATAATTGAAGGAATGCGGGATCGCCTTGGTAAATTCCGTACTTTCAAGCTTTTCATGGACATATGTGTGCGGTGTGGAGCCTGTGCCGACAAATGCCATTTTTTCATTGGCTCCGGGGACCCGAAAAATATGCCGGTTCTGCGTGCTGAACTGCTCCGTTCAGTCTACCGGAAAGAGTTTACAACCGGCGGCAAAATTTTTGGAAAATGGGCCGGGGCAAGAGATTTGACCGAAGATGTGCTTAAGGAATGGTGGTATTATCTCTACCAATGCAGCGAGTGCAGGAGATGTTCTCTTTTTTGCCCCTACGGCATAGACACGGCTGAAATAACCATTATCGGCCGTGAACTGACGAACCTTGTAGGCCTTAACATCGACTGGATCGCAGCACCCGTGGCAAACTGCTACCGTACAGGAAACCATCTCGGGATACAGCCTCATGCATACAAAGACATGATGGATTTTTTCACGGATGAAATCGAGGATATAACCGGGATTCGGATGGAACAGGATTTCAACCGCAAGGGCGCGGAGATCCTTTTCATAACCCCGTCCGGCGATGTTTTCGCAGACCCTGGCACATTCACCTGTATGGGCTACATGATGTTGTTTCACTATCTCAAGACTATGGGGCTCGATATCACTTGGAGTACCTATGCATCGGAGGGAGGGAATTTCGGATATTTCACGAGCCATGAAATGGCCAAGCGGCTTAATGCAAAAATGTATGCAGAAGCCAAGCGCCTGGGGGTGAAATGGATACTGGGCGGTGAATGCGGTCACATGTGGCGGGTGATAAATCAGTACATGGATACCTTCAACGGGCCGGCTGATTTTTTGGAAACACCGGTTTCACCTATAACCGGAACGAAATTCGAAAACGCCGCCTCTACCAAAATGACGCATATAATAGAGTTTACGGCTGACCTCATCCGGCACGGGAAATTGAAGTTGGATCCGAGCAGGAACGATCATTTGAATGTAACCTATCACGATTCCTGCAATCCGGCGCGGGGTATGGGGTTGCTTGAAGAACCGCGCTACGTGCTCAAGAGTGTTTGCAACAATTTTTTTGAAATGCCGGAGAACACGATCCGCGAGCAGACATTCTGTTGCGGGGCCGGCTCCGGGCTCAACGCCGGCGAAGATATGGAACTCCGGATGCGCGGCGGTATGCCGAGGGCCAACGCAGTCAGGCATG
>CAYXDR010000070.1:0-10486 GCA_964463515.1 uncultured Desulfobacteraceae bacterium
TCGACCCCGATACCGATTCCGACCCCGACGCCGATAAGCCGGGGATGGTACTTTTACAACCTCGTCATCCATCTTTTTCCGGAAAATTCAGATGACGGATTTTATTCAAAATTCCGGGCGGTTCCGCCTGTAAATGATCATCAAACCTTCAAGAGTCAGGAATTCGTCCACCTGGCGGACGGTTTCAGCCACATCGCATATCAGCGGAGCGAGACCTCCTGTGGCCACTACGGAGCACTCCCCCCCCGCCTCTGCCCACATACGCCGTATGATACCGTCCACCAGCCCGGCGTAACCGTAGATAATTCCAGCGTTCATGCAGCTGACGGTATCAGTCGCTATAACTTTGCTGGGTACGGCGAAAATTTCCACTCTCGGCAGCTTGGATGCATGTTTGAACAAAGCTTCGCTCGATATGATCACCCCCGGGGCGATCACGCCTCCGGTGTATTCCCCGTTTCCGGTCACGTAGTCGAAAGTCGTGGCCGTTCCGAAGTCGACGACTATCAACGGAGACGGATACTTACGAAATGCAGCGACGGCATTTACGATCCTGTCCGCCCCGACCTCGCTGCGGTTTTCGTGACGAATCATGATCCCGGTGTCCAGGTCAGGTCCCACCACCAGAGGATCCACTGAAAAATATTTTTTTGAAAATTTTACCACCGTGTTTAAGAAAGGAGGCACCACACAGGAAACAATAACGCCCTTTACCTGGTTCATCCTGAGTCCTGTGCACTGAAACAGGTTGCTCACAAGCACAGCCAGTTCGTCCGAGGTCAGCTCACGTTCCGTTCGAATCCTCCAGTCGGCGATTATACGGTCTCCTTCTGTGACTCCAAGCACTGTATTTGTATTGCCGACATCCATGCAGAAAAGCATCACCCACTCCTCAGAAGAAAGAAATTTTCTTTCAGACCTTTTCACGCATCACAGCATCTATAACACGCACAGCTTCGACGCTCCCGGCCACATCGTGCATCCTCACGATACAAGCACCTTTCATAACGCAGGCAACCGCAGCGGCGAGGCTTCCGTTAACCCTTCCGGGGGGCTCAACCCCGAGTATATGCCCGATGAATGATTTCCTGGAAGGCCCTGCCAGTAAAGGTTTCCCCAGAGCTGCCAGTTCGTCGAGACGGTTTATGAGACAAAGGTTGTGGTCAAAGGTTTTGCCGAAACCGATTCCGGGATCAAGAATCAGCAAATTTTCGGCAACTCCGGCAGATCCTGCACGTTCAACCGCCTCACGCAGAAAAGTCTTGATCTCCCCCACCAGATCTCCATACTGGGGGGCCTTCTGCATGGTCTCGGGTGTACCCTGCATGTGCATCAGAACCACAGGAACCCCGGCGGCCGCCGCCACTTCGGCTAGAGCAGGATCAAAACGAAGCGCACTGATGTCGTTTATCATTGATGCTCCGGCATCTAGAGCAGCCCGGGCCACATCGGCTTTGGTGGTATCTATACTGATCGGTATTCTGATCTCGGCGGAAAGTTTACGGATGACCGGAACAACCCGCTCGATCTCCTCTACCGAGGAAACACCACCTGAAAAAGGTCTCGTGGACTCGCCGCCGACATCGATTATATCAGCCCCCTCACTGGCCATTTCCAGCCCTCTGGCCACGGCGGCCTCAGGTCCATAGAAAAGACCGCCGTCGGAAAAGGAGTCCGGCGTAACATTCAAAACGCCCATTACATGGGTCCTCTTGTCGAGATCTAAACTAAATCCAGGCCATTTCATCCTAAAGCTCATGCCAAAAGTCCCCCGGCTCAGTTCAACATCAAGCCGGTCCCGCCCCTTCTCCTTCCTTGTTCCAGTCGGCGAAGGCTTCCGGGTTGTTCATTATTTCCTCAATCGTTTTGCTGTCCAGTGTTTCCTTTTCCAGCAATGCATGGGCCACCCTGTGGAGGGTGTCGAGATTTTCCGTGAGCAAGCCTACGGACCTATCATAGGCATCCCTGACTATCTTGTGTACCTCGTTGTCTATCTTTTGGGCCGTGGATTCGCTATAGTCCTTGTGCTGGGCGAATTCCCTGCCGAGAAAGATCTGCTCGTCCTGTTTTCCGAAAGTCAAAGGCCCAAGCTCCTCGCTCATGCCGAATTTACACACCATCTTTCGAGCAAGCTCCGTGGCCCGCTCCAGGTCATTTCCAGCACCGGTGGTCTGGGTTTTAAGAACTATCTTCTCGGCTGCCCTCCCCCCCATGAGTATCGAAATCGTGTTAAGCAGATGATCCTTGGGATAGGTGTGCTTTTCATCTACAGGCAGCTGCTGGGTCAAACCAAGCGCCCTGCCGCGGGGGATGATCGTCACTTTGTGAATCGGGTCTGTATCGGGAATCAGTTTCGCCACGATTGCATGACCCGCCTCATGGTAAGCCGTCAATTTTTTCTCCTGCTCGCTGATGATCATGCTTTTTCGTTCGGTTCCCATCAACACCTTGTCTTTGGCGTCCTCGAAGTCCGCCATCTCCACTTGGTCCTTGCCGCGGCGTGCAGCCATCAGTGCGGCCTCGTTCACCATATTCTCGATATCGGCACCGGTAAAACCCGGAGTGCCTCTTGCAAGCACAGAAGGATCCACATCGTCTGCGATCTGCTTCTTTCTCAAATAGACTCGCACAATCTGTTCCCTGCCCCGGACATCCGGTGCGGGCACTACCACCTGCCGATCGAACCTTCCGGGCCGAAGCAGCGCCGGGTCCAGCACATCAGGCCGATTCGTTGCTGAAATCAAGATCACGCCTTCATTGGATTCAAACCCGTCCATTTCCACGAGAAGCTGGTTCAACGTCTGCTCCCGCTCGTCGTGACCGCCTCCAAGTCCGGCACCCCGATGGCGACCCACGGCATCAATCTCGTCGATAAAAATGATGCAGGGCGCATGTTTTTTACCCTGCACGAACAGGTCTCTAACCCTCGAGGCCCCCACACCTACAAACATTTCGACAAAATCCGACCCGCTGATGCTGAAAAAAGGAACGTCGGCTTCTCCAGCTATAGCCCTTGCCAGCAGTGTCTTACCTGTCCCGGGCGATCCTACGAGCAAAACGCCTTTCGGTATCCTGCCTCCAAGCCGTGTAAAGCGCTTTGGATCCCGAAGAAATTCCACGATCTCGTGAAGCTCCTCCTTCGCCTCCTCTACGCCCGCGACATCCTCGAAGGTGACTTTCTCCTGGGAATCGCTCATCAGCCTTGCCTTGCTCTTTCCGAAGGAAAGGGCTTTTCCGCCCCCCACCTGCATCTGTCGCATGAAAAAGATCCACACTCCGATCAGCAACAGCATCGGCACCCAAGAGAGGAAAACATGAAACCAGGAAGAATCTTCCTCCGGTTTGGCGGAAATTTGAACTCCCTTGCCAATCAGCAGAGAAACGAGCTCAGGATCCTGGGGGGCGTAGGTTTTGAAAGGTCCCCGGGAGGAATTGCCGGTTATGTGATTGCCCTGTATAGTAACCTGGTTTACCGCTCCTTCTTCGACCATCTGCAGGAAATCACTGTAGCTGACCGAAAGGCTCGTCTGGTTGGGCTGTTTGAAAATTTGAAACAGCATCACCATCATAAGGCTAATCACAAGCCACAAAGCTAGATTTTTATAAAAAGGATTCAATTTTTCGAACCTCCAAAAATACATTCCGAGAGTTTAAACGGCGACCAAGCCGATTTGCTTGACCGCAAAAAGCCAGGGAGAGGAATAGCTATACGCTTCCCCGTGGCCCTGGCCGGCACATATCTCGTTAACACTGCTTTCCACCCGGCATTTCCGGATGAGTACCGTCTTTATCGATAGCTGCGGACATTTGACGCTTATTATAAAAACATTTTCTGGGAATGCCACAAAAAAAAGCGGCGTCCGCCCCGGATCCGCCCTGTACAGATACCGAAAATTTATTGTAATATATTAAATCAAAAAATTCTTTTCACGGAGGAAATATGCCGGAAACGATTTTTTCGAATGATGACATGGCTGAAATTTCATCTCATGGACTTCGCCCGGAAGCAATTCGAAACCAACTCAAAATCTTTAAACGGGGACCGCGCCATACGCATCTGATACGTCCTTGTACGCGGAGCGACGGAATCACCGTGCTGGACGATACCAAGTGCAGCCTTCTTGAAAATCCAGCGACGGAAGCAGCCTCGGCAGGGCGATGCATGAAATTCGTGCCTTCCTCGGGTGCCGCCACCCGCATGTTCAAGCACGCTCTCCGTGTACTTGACCGGCCGGAGCCTGCATCCAGGGAAACTCTCACGGTTAAAGCAGAACAGGGTGACGAGGCCGCCATCGAGGTGAAGGCACTGATGGACTCATTGGACCGCTGTGCCTTTTATGCGGAACTAGAGAGCGTTATGGCCTCTAGAGGCCTGGACCTCCATCGCCTCCTTGCGGCAGGTGACTTCAAGCCGGTCCTCCAACACCTGGTTGGAGACGAGGGGCTTGGCTATGGAAATCTTCCGAAAGGGCTCCTGCTGTTTCACCGTTATCCTGACAAGTCGAGGACCGCTTTCGAAGAACATCTGGCAGAATCGGTATATTATGCTGAAGACAGCCGGAAACGCTGCCGGCTTCACTTCACTGTATCCCCTGAGCACCTGGCCGACTTCCGTTCCCTCGCGGAAAAAGTTTCATCGGAATACGGGCAACGCCTGGACGCCTTTTTCGATATAGATTTTTCAATCCAATCCCCCGCCACCGACACCATAGCGGTTGACATGGACAACCGCCCGTTCAGGCTCCCGGATGGCCGATTGCTTTTCAGGCCTGGCGGTCACGGCTCCCTTCTCCATAACCTGGCAGCCCTCGAGGGGGATATCGTTTATTTAAAAAACATCGACAATGTAGTTCCCGACCGGCTGAAAGAAGAAACCGGCAGGTGGAAGCGCATATTATGCGGCCTTCTGGTGGAACTTCAACGGCGCATTTTCAACTGTCTCGAAAAACTTTTCTCCGGTGAACACAGCCAAGAAATCATCAAAACCGCCGAAAAACTTTTTACCGAAGATCTCTCCGGCGTTACGCCGGCCGACTTCCATACCTGGCCCTCAGAGCGCAGGGTCTCCTTCTTGATCGATTCCCTGAACCGCCCGATACGCGTTTGCGGAATGGTTAAAAACGAAGGGGAACCCGGCGGCGGCCCTTTCTGGGTCAAGGAAAGAGACGGGCGCGTATCACTTCAGATAATAGAGTCGGCCCAGGTCGACCCGGACTCGGAACAGCAGCAAACATTGCTCAGGCAGGCGACTCATTTCAATCCTGTAGACCTGGTCTGCGGGCTCCGGGACGTCCACGGCAAACCCTTTGATCTTCAGAGATTCATAGATCCCGACACCTTCCTCATATCCAGGAAATCCAGAGACGGCAAGGAACTCAAGGCTCTGGAACATCCTGGGCTCTGGAATGGTGGTATGGCTGGCTGGTTGACGGTTTTCGTCGAGGTGCCGCTATCCACGTTCAATCCCGTAAAAACGGTGAATGACCTCCTTCGTCCGTCGCATCAGGCGGATGTTGGCTGGTAGACCGTATTAGCTGTTAGCCGTTAGCCATTAGCTGTTAGCCGAGCGGAAAAAAGAACCGCTTCCGACATACGGTTCATGCCGAGGATCTTCATCTTCGAAAGGGCGTCGATTGGAAGACGGCACCGTCGGAATCGTCAACCAGCAAAAACATCGGGAGCGGAAGCGTTTGCCGGGATTTCAAGTGCCATGTCTAAGTACAACCGCTCTTTGATCATTCTATCTAATTAAGCATAAGTAATTTACAACAAATACAATCAAAACCTGCCCCCGGAAGCCGCCAAGGCCTCCAGTTCCTCGCGGTCAACTATCCCTATAGCGGCCCCATCGATTGTGATCAATCCCCGGGCGCTCATACGGCCCAGGATCCGCGAAAGGGTTTCTGGAATCGTTCCCAGCAATGCGGCCAGCTGGCTTTTTGTGATATCCAGCCGAAGACGGTTCCCGCCCCCGGCCATCTCGCTCAAATAAAGAAGATAAGCCGCGACCCTTCCCGGAACTTCTTTCAGGGAAAGATCCTCTACCATCCGGGTAAAAATACGGAGCCTCACAGCTAAAACGGCCAGCATGTTAAGAGCCAGTTCCGGGTTCGACTTTATCAGGGAAACAAAGGCTTTCCGGGGGAAAAACAAAACCCTGCCCGCTTCCAGAATCTGCGCTCCAGCAGGGAAATGCTTTCCCGAAAAAAGAGCCACTTCTCCGAACGGCTCACCCGGCCCGAAAATGTGAAGAATCTGCTCTTTTCCATCCGGGCTGAGCTTATATATCTTGACCTTGCCCGATGCAAGAACATAAAAACCGTCCCCCTCGTCGCCTTCGGAAAAAATTACGGTTCCTTTTGACACATTGCGAATGACCGCTATGCCTTCGATCTGGCTGAGCTGGCTTTCAGGGAGGCCGAAAAAAAACGGCACCGTTGACAGTGTGCTTTGCAGGTCCATCTATTCTCTCCTTGCCCGCACTTACTAGATTGCGGCACTGAAAGCATCAGAATCTTTTTCCCTAACTTTTGACCTAAGTCAAGGATTTGTTTCACTACCTTATGTAAATTACGATGAAAAAATTCCGAAACCGGTGGCATTAACGGCACGAATTCAGCCGGGGAAAGGGGATCAAGATGAAATGCCCAGGACAGGACAGCAGATATTGGAAACCGGATGCAATATTTGAAGAGCCCTGTCCCCACTGCGGGAACACTCTGGAATTTTTCAAAGACGACGTCTCCAGAATATGCAAAAAATGCGGCAACCGTATCGTCAACCCGCACATGGATTTCGGCTGCGCCGCCTACTGCCGTCATGCAGCCAAATGCTTGGGTTCATTGCCGCCTGAAGCAGTCTCCGGAAGCCAGGAGCTGACCAAGCAACGCATAGCACTGGAGGTAAAAAAGGCCCTCGGAAAAGATTTCAAAAAAATAGGACGGTCGGCCAGGGCCGCAGCGTATGGCGAACGTCTTGCCAGAGCAGAAAAAGGGGACACAGCGGTCATCACCGCTGCTTCTTACTTGAATTACATCGACAGCGAACAGGTCGGCGAAATTTTGGAACGTGCCGGCGTCCCAAAGGAAATGAGCAATGAGATACAGGACATATCCAAACGGGTGCGGCACCCGGGGGATACCGATTCCGCCGAGGTCAAGGCTGTTTTCGACGCAGGACTTCTTTCACGAATCGAAGCCGCAGTGAATTCATCCGAAACAAAACCCGGAGAAATCGAAAACCTGATGTCTCGTATTCTCACCCACGCCGGCGGAAAAATAGCCGAAGAGTTGGCTTCTGAACCGGACAAATAAAGCATGCTATAACCCTCCGACATTTTGGACTGCTTTGAGGAGATAAACGAATGAAACGGACAAGAAAAATAATCAAGATTGACGAAGAACTGTGCGACGGGTGCGGGGCCTGCGTACCCGCCTGTGCAGAGGGAAGCATAAAAATAGTGGATGGCAAAGCCAGACTTGTGGCCGAGAACCTTTGCGATGGACTGGGAGCCTGCCTGGGCGATTGTCCGAAAGGCGCTCTTTCGCTGGAAGAACGCGAGGCCGAAGCCTTCGACGAAGAGGCGGTAGCCGAACACCTCAACTGCTCGGCGTGCCATGGTGAAGCTCCGAGCCTTATCCGGGAAGTAGCCCACCGGCCCGGAGTTTCTCCCAGAGGAGCCGCACCGGATGGTCGATCGGAGTTGAGGCACTGGCCCGTTCAGATTAATCTCGTGCCGGCCTCCGCCCCTTTTCTGCAGGAGGCCGATCTCCTGGTCACAGCTGATTGTGTTCCGGTGGCATACCCCTTCTTCCATCAAGATTTTATCGACGGCAAGGTAGTATTACTGGGATGCCCTAAATTTGACAACAAAACTGCCTATCTAGAAAAATTCATTGAAATATTTAAAAATGCCAGGATAAAAAGCGTCACGGTTCTGGATATGGAAGTACCGTGCTGCTCGTCACTTCCGAGCATAGTAGAAAGGGCGATCGAGGCTGCCGGAGTGTCGGTGCCGGTAAAGGAAGTAACTGTATCCACACGGGGCGAAATTCTCAAAGGCCGGCCGGACCACGGGGCCATCCTGCATTCACTATCTTTTTCTCCATGAAAAAAAGAGAAGCCGTATTCAACGCGGTCTCCTGCCACAAGTAAAGATGTCGGGTGCAAAGTGCCGAGGAGTGACGACCAATGCACATCAGTAATACGCCTCAGCTTCCAAATTCCGGCCCTCCGGGGCAAAAGCGGGCGAAGGAAACGCGGCTGTGCCTGCATCTTACCATACGGAAAGCTGGCATCTTGACGGTGGATCAGAGCCAAGTGTTGTGCTTGACACGACCTGCCACTTTGCCTATTCTGAACGCTATTGAAGGCAACCGGTCTTCTGTTATTCTGTATCGCGGGGAGGTTAAGGCATCATGCGTATAGTGTTGATAGGCCAGGGACCTTTTGGATCCAAGGTTGGGGAATCCCTTTTAAAAAGGGGTGAAAATATCGTATGCGTCCATACTCCACCCGATAGACCGGGCGGACGCTCCGATCCCCTTAAAGACCTCGCCGTTCAACACGGACTACCGTTGCGCCAGCCCTCGACCTATCGTGACGAAGCCGTTTTCGAAGACTATTGTTCTTTTAAGCCTGAATTGACCGTCATGGCTTTCGTAACCGCGATAATTCCTGCCAAATTTTTTGATGCAGCTTCAAAAGGCGCCATTTGTTATCACCCTTCCATCCTTCCCCGCCACCGAGGTGCAAGCGCGATCAACTGGGCGGTAATAATGGGCGATGAGACCACGGGACTGACGATTTTCAGCCCGGACGGCGGGATAGACACCGGCCCCATTCTGCTTCAAAAGGCAGTACAGATCGCACCGCAAGACACCACCGGAAGCTTGTATTTCAACCACCTCTTTCCAATGGGAGTGGATGCCGTCCTGGAAACCGTGGACATGATCAAGGAGGGAACCGCCGTCCCTGTTCCACAGACTGAAGAAGGCGCCACCTACGAGCCCCCCTGCGATGACAGGGTAGCGGGCATAGACTGGAGCAAGCCAGGGAAAGAACTCTACAACCTTGTCAGAGGCTGTGACCCCCAGCCCGGAGCATATGCTCTTTTGAACGGAGAAAAAATCCGGTTTTATAATGCATCGTTCAGTCCCGAGCCTGTTTCAGCATCTCCCGGTACCATAACGGCTATAGGCGGAAACGGAATCACGATCGCCGTTGACGGGGGACTGTTAACGGTCTCCAAAGTCCGACCAGCCCGAGGCGGCAAGATGGACGCGATCGATTTTGCAGCCGATAACGGTTTGAATGCCGGAAATATTTTTACCACCCCGTAAGGATTCAGGCGGCGTGCCGCAGCCGCGCTGACAGGTTTTTTTCAAAAAATTCAGGGAAACCGACTATGGAGCTGGAAGCCGGCATAACCCGGAGCATTGGTGCTTCAAAAGACGTCTCGGCAGAACGTGGAGGGAAAGTAAAGCTCGAAGTTTACGGGGAAGAGATGATCGAAAAGATCGTCAAACAAAGCGGGAACAGCGGCCGGATCTATCTCCCTCCCAACTGGGTGGGATGCCGTGTCAAAATCATAAAACTTGAAAGCGGCGAAAGACCGGACAGATAAAAGAGCCCGCCGCCGGCATGTAAGTTCAAAGGCTTGCCACACCAGCCTAAACTGCAACAAGATTTACAAGCGCTGCTCATTGAGAAAATTTTTCACTGCGGCCGACACAAGGAGGATCATACATGTACGTAGGAAGAATAATGCACAGGGAACTGGTAACCGTGCCCCCGGAAACTTCGCTCGGCAAAGCCCGGGAGATGATCAATGAACGGGCCATTTCCCACCTTCTCATAGTTGATCATTCAGGTAAATTGATCGGACTCGTATCAGATCGAGACATCAGGCAAAGCTGGGCTTCGCCGGCAACCTCCCTGAGCATACACGAACTCAATTACCTGCTGGGCAAAGTCAATCTTGGAATGATCATGGTTAAAAAAATAGTCACGGTCGACCCGGAAACCACGATCGAGCGGGCCGCCCTGATTATGCAGCAAAACCGCATCAGCGCCCTTCCGGTTCTCGAAAAGGAAAAACTTGTGGGCATAATCACGACCACAGATGTCATGGAAGTTCTTCTGAGAGCCATAGGCATCGACGACGATAATAGTTTCCGCTTCGTAGTCGTGGTAAAAGACAGGGTCGGCTGTATAGCCGACATTTCAAGGATACTCAAAGAAAAGGAAATAAATATCCGGAGCCTCGTGAGTCTACCTGAAAAGGATTACCCCGGGGTTTACCAGCTCGTAATGCGGGTCAGGGCGGATGATGGACCAAAAGCAGTTGAAAGCCTTGAAAACGAGAACTTTCATGTGCTAACCAAGTATATAAATAATATAGAGGATTTCATAAATTAAACGAGGACCGCAACAAAAAGGAGAAATTAACATGTTGCCGATAAAAACAATTCTCTGCCCCGTCGAT
>CAYXDR010000071.1:0-10451 GCA_964463515.1 uncultured Desulfobacteraceae bacterium
CTACAGCGTCGATTTCGATCCCGATAGCGATTTCGATCCCGAAGAAAGAAAATCCAACGGATGCACTGGACGCTCATTCTTCGCGCCAGTGATCCCTGGCTGCTATCAGGAGCCGTTTCGAAGGCGGTACAGCCCTTCCGACTTATAATCCACGTAATTTTTCACCAGGAAGACCACTGCCCGGTGAACCGCCTCTGCAACGTCCCGGCCGGTCATGAATTCAACCAACTCCGCCCTGATCTCCGGGGCCAATTTCCGGGTCACATCAAAAACATCTCCGGAACCGCACAGGATGTAATCAAAGCCTATCAGAAATTGCCGATCCAGGCTGCAGCCCGAACCGTCCAGCCAAAGCAGGTTCAGGTTGTAGGGATCCGGCCGGTCACGGCGCCCCTTGTAGAAATGCAGGACCACGTCGTCTTTGATTTTTCCAGGACGAGATTCCCCGGCGGGATCTATTCGCACCAGATAGTCCATTTTTTCAAGTTCCCCTTTTACATCCTCGGGAAAAGCTTCGGTGTCGCAATCATTGGCATCTCCTGGAATAAAAGCATCTGTTCTTATCGAGCAGGTGAGGTTTTCCGGCCGGTCACGGAAAAAATCCACGAATTTATCGCCAACCCTGTCGCTGTCTTTTCCATGCAGACGCATCTCGTCCTGAATGCGCTGCTTGAAAAGCTCCCATCCGAGGAAACCTTCGCGTCCCACCTTGTGTTTGCCCACCACATCCCGGACATAACCGGTGCTGAGGCCCATTTTTTTCGCCCTTCGGTTGTATTCCCCGTCGATCCCTCCATATAAACCATGTTCGCGGTAGTAGCCTATCTTCTCCCGGGCAGAAGCGGTGGTGAAAACCATCCAGCCTCCCACCCCCGAAGGCCGGTATATCTCCACTCCGCCCGGATAGGCGCAAAGCTTTCCCCTTCCCCTCATGCCGGAACTGTCGGGGGTAAGATTTGCGGAAAGCCAGCCCAGGTCCGGCACCGCTTTGGCAGCCCTTATCATTTTCCCGGCCCAGTCCTCCGGCAGGACGAAATCGTCGTCCAGCCCTGCCACGAACCTCTCCAAGGCAAGCCGGAACAGGTGATTGGCAGCCGGGGCCTTACCCACGTTCACCCCCAAATCCACTATATAGGTTGTTTTCGGCTCCAGGGTGTGCAGATATTCCCTTGTGAACGGGTCGGGAGAATTGATCCAGACCAGGAGTTCATAAGGTACATTGGTGTGGGCGATGATGGACTCACACAGGGCCTTAACATCGGGGAAAGGATTGTAGGCCACGACTATGACCGAAACCTTGTCACGCATGACCCCCAGGGTGAAATCCTGCAGGATGTTTTTCATCTTGTCTATTCGAAAAACAGAGCCCGTTGTCCAATACCCGAGTGCCGTGTTCCGTGCCGCCAGCCCCACCGCATGTCTTTTCCCGGGATTTTCATGGTACCAGCGCAGCCCTTGATACCAACCCCCGCCGGAGCTGGAGCACAGAAAGCCTGTTTGCTTATGAATGATTGTCTGTGCCTGCTCCCCCACGCTTGAAGCCAGAACGGGGACCCCCACGGCAGCCGATTCCAGGAAGCGCACCTGGCTCTTGTAACGGTTGAAGGGACAATCTTCGAGCGGTATTATCTGGACGCTGAAGCGGGCCAGCTTTTTCGGCAGGTCCCGCCAGTCCACCTTGGGCTCGACAGTTATCCTTCCACGGTATGCGGCAGTGAAATCCCCGGGCAGATGCGCATATCCGATGCAGTGGAACCTCGCTTCCGGCACTTGGGACATGAAGCGGCCCACACCTTCCAGTGCCTGGTCCAGATCCCGGTCGTGGGTGGACGACCCCGCAGCATAGCCTATTATAAATTCGTCTGCGTGTTTTTCCTTTTCCGACGCCGCCTGCCGGGACAAACCCGCCTGCTCGCTGCAAAGAAGATTCGGCAGCACATGCACCGGCTTTTGGAACATCTCCTCCACTTTCCGTCTGAGTTTCTTGGTGGAGACGAGAAATTGATCCGCGTGCTTCATGCATTCGAAATAGTCCTCCGGCCGGTTCGCGATTTCCGGAAAGCGCCACTGTTCCAACTCTGCCGGGTCGAAGATCTGGTCGTCGATATCGTATATTATCCGGACCCGGGAGGCACGAAGTCTTTCAAGAAAATCGGCGGCGGCACGGTCCTTGAGTGCGAAGCGCTGGAGGACCGCCGCATCTTTTTCCGCCCGCAGCCGGTCGAAAAACCCGGGGTCCAGCCTGGTGTAGTCCACCAGTTCCACTTCCGTCAGCCCCCGGCAAAGCTCAGCCAGGTGGTGGGCGCGGTAACGGGTGGTGTTTCCCGGCTTCATTTTGCGGGGCACGATGTAAAGGCGCCGCGGCAGAGAGATTCTGGGCTCCTCAGAAGTCACGCTCGGGCAGCTCCGGGTGTCCCATTCTCCTCTTGTCCCGGATCGCCCTGTCCTGACTTCCGGCCGGGGGGTCTTTTTCACCTTCCTCGGGTTCCGCGTTATTTCGAAGGGCCCTGTCTTGAAAGTCTCCTTTTCAGGTTTTCGCTCCAGTTCAGCCACCGCCGAATGGAGTATGTCCGAAGCGAAAACCTGGTTCTTCAAAAATAACAGGTAAGGATATTTGGCCCTCGATGCGCCGAAAAGAAAAGCCTCGGCCGAGGAGTGTTTCCTGCCAAGATCCATGAATCGTATCACGCCTTCCCCTGCATGGCGGCCGGCCGCAGCCGGCATGTCTTCGAAGCTCCCCTGGTCAAGGACCAACACCTCGACCGGCTGATATGTGTTTACATGGAAAAACGAGGCCAGCATCCGCTCGAGACGCCCGGGATTGTCAAGGACAGGAATGATCACCGAAACGCCCCGGTCCGTTCGGAAACCGTCTCGAGGCACCGGGGCATTTTCATTTGCAGGCGCACGGTAGTCCGGCGGCGGTGACGGATTTTCGGAAGGGGCGGAAATACTGCCGTTAAGAGGCTTGTAGCCCCTGCTGGAAAGGGCTTTCACGGTTTGCCGAAGAAAACGAGGGGAGATTCCCAAAACACGGTAAAGATTTTCCACTACCTCAGCGGTCCGGTACAGGAGCGTCTCGTAGCTTACAAGTATAAAGGGCTTGTCACCTCTTTCCATGGAAGAGGTTATGGCGTCGTATTCCTTTTTGTAGGATAGGGCCGCGGAAAGCATGGACAGGGTTTTAGGCTCAGTCTTCCTGTTTATGGAAGAGCGGGCCGTGTCATTGATGTTCCTGAAAACGCACAGGTAGATTCCGTTTCGTATCTCCCTGTCGATTTCATCCAGGTGAAAGCTTGCCGCCGGGAGCTTGAAACCCCAGACATCCTTTCTGTTTCTTTCCGCCACCAATTTTCGAAGCCCGTCTCTGTTGAATTCCGCCCTGGTGATCACTGAAACAAAAGCACGGTCCTCCAGGTTCCTTTTTCCCTTGTCGTTCAGGTCAATACCCTCGGCCCCGACGGCATAGGCGAGCGCGGAGGTTCCACCCCGCGGCGTACCGGTTATCACAAAAGTATGAGGGCACTTGAGCCGCTTTCGCAAAAGCCCGGGCATGACCACGGTCAGATACGGGTCAAACACGACATCTTCATTATTGTTGTTTTTCCGCGTCATATCATGAATTTTCCAGCCAGGCATGCTCGATGAGGTCGTAAAAAGTACCATCCCCGGCTAATCGGTGTCGGGGTCGGAATCGGTATCGGGGTCGAAAAGGCTGCAGATCAACCTCCGATACCGATCCCGATAGCGACCCCGACCCCGAAGGACATCGTTATTTTGACTTTTTTCGAGGCCATCATGCTTGAAATCCCGGCAAATGCTCCAGCTCCCGATTTTTAATCGGGGCCGGTCACAACAAACAAGCGTTCCATTTTACATTTAAATATTGAACAATATCATCTATATTATTTTCTTTTAAATTTAATACAATGCTGTTTATACCAAAAAAGTTTATCAAAAAAGAATTATCATTTCTTTCAATCTCAATAATCCGTTCTTTTTCAGTATCAAAAGTATCTTTTTCTTTTCTATAACTTTTCTCAATTATTATCTTTGTGGTTAAATTACCATTAAACATCAATTCGCATAACGACTCATCTCTGCCTTCCAATAATTCGAGAACACCGGAGGACAATTTCACCAGCCCCGTATTTTTTTCCCACGCCCGGGAATCCTCCAGGTACAAGGGATCCAACGCCTTCAGGATCCCTGCGTTCCTGCGCTTGAGTCTTTTTTTCTCCAGCCCGAAGGAAGCCTCCCTTTCGTGAAACACGAACGTGGACATGTCCACGAGGTTGACAAAGCCCTTTCCCGCGGCCCTCCTGCAGAAATCGGTGTCCTCTCCGTAGCCGCGATCGAAAAGCAATTGGTCGAAAAGCCCCACATCCTCGATGGCCCTTCGTGTCATGTAGAGGCAGAACCCGGAGCCCGCCGGAACAATTTCATAAGGGGCTCCGGCCGCAAAGAGAAGGAAATCCGCAAAAAAATCCACGCTCCAGCCAGGTGGAAGCGCATTGTTTTTTTTTGGACGAGGAAGCGAAAATATCCCTGCGGCATTACTGACGGGGGTCACGGTGGCCACACCGGGCCTGGAATACGCCGCTTTTTTAAGCCTTTCCACTGCATGCCTGGAAACCACTGTGTCGCTGTTCAGGACCAGGATATCATCATCCGCAGGAGCGGCCTTTATACCGGCATTGACTGAAGCGGCAAATCCACGGTTCCACGCATTGCTGATAACGGTTATGTTGGCGCTCGGCCCAGCCCATTTCCGACAAAGATCCATGGTACTGCGATCCGGGCTGTGGTCGTCGACCAGGATCACGCCGCCCGCGAATGAGGCGGCCTCCAGGGAAACCAGCAGGCGATCGAGTAAATCCGGGCACTTATAAACCGGAACCACCACCGTCACGGGGGGGCTGTTTCGGATTCTTTCCGCCCATCCCGCTGCGTTGTCGAAACATTTTCTCCAGGAGCCGTCCCCTAATTCACGTCCCGTGTACTTGGCAATTTTTTGAATCATATCAACCGGCAAGCCTTAAAGCGTCTTTTATTTTTGAAATGCACTTTTCGTTTCGTTTCTTTCGTGCGCTGTAATCCACCCGCGCCCGGTTCAAAACCGAAACAAACGCGCGAGCGACATTGTCCCAGGAGAATTCCTGTATTTTCTTGTTCCCGGCTTCTGCCAGTTGACCCGCCATTTTCGGATCCAGGATCAATTCCTCCACTGCCCGGGCAAGTTTTTCCGGATTCCTCGGCTCCGCGACGATAGCGGTTTCGCCGTTAACGGCGAAGTCGGTAGTACCCGCTTCGGTGCAGACCAGGGGCAGACCGCATCCGAGGGCTTCGGCCGCGGGGTTGTTCCACCCTGCGTCTTCTTCGGGGCAAAGGGCTATGTCGCAGCTCCCTATCAATTCGGCGACCTGGTGCCTGTTCAGCCTGGCATGCTGTATAAAAGGAAACCGGGTCTTGACATCGATGTAGGAGCCCACAAGCGCGTGGGTTTCAATCCTATAGCCCTTGTCCTGCAGTATACCGCACGCCTCGACTGCATCAACGAGGCGTTTCCTCGCTTTGTTGCTTCCAGGAGGTATAAAGACCTTTACGTGATCACCATCCCCTTTCCGTCCACAGCCGGGCTTGAAGACATCCAGGTTGATTCCGCCGGGGATGACATCAGGGGCAAGGTCGGGGTAATGTTTCGCGGCATAAGATGAATTGGCGATAACAACATCGGCATCGATTAATTTTGTCTGCCTTATATTGTAACTGCGCTGCTGCCAGCCGTTCAGCAGGTAGACCACGGACAGCCCGCACCGAACAAGGGGCAGGAGAAGCATAACGCCGTGGGAAAAATCACCGCACACCGCGGCATCCCATGTGTTTTCCACCGCCTCTGAAAAAGACACGACTTCAACTTCAGGGTAGTCCTCCCTGTCAGCCCGGCCTTCCATCATGTAGGGCGCCATCTGCGGGTCGGGAACCGCCACCGTGCAAGTATACCCCAATTTTTGAACACAGGAGGACAGCTCGAAAAACCGGTTCACCCCTCCGAATCTTTTCGTGTGGGGAACCAGGAACAGGATGGATGAAACCCTGCGGGGGGCGTCTTTACCGAAATGCCGGACCCTGAGATTTTCCAGGGCTGGATTGGGCAGGCTTTCGTTCCTGAGGCTGCAGAGCTCTCTTTCGAGTTCATCGGCGGGCCGCCCTTCCAGTTCCCTGAACTCTTCGAGAAGGCTCCCGTCGGTGTAGTCCAGGTGTTTTACCGCGTAGGCTTCCCGAAAGGCCCTCTCGGCCCCCAGGCAGGCCATCAGCAGGTTTTTCTCTCGCCTGACAAGATAGTGCCGCCACGTATCGGCAAGGTACCTGACCTGTTCTTCAGCCCTGCTGGTGCCGTTCGGTTCTTCGAGCGCTTTTACGGCTTTAAGCCCCCGGTGCACACCGAAATGAAAGGAATGAAAGTTTGAAGCCTGAGGGGCGTGGATGACGGAATCGACAAATTTTGTCCACACCACCAGGCGGTTTTCCGCCGGAACCCCTGTTTTATCAGTAAAAAGATCATGCTGATCCTGTTTACGCCACTGCAGAGCCTTGCTGTAGGCGTTGACCCCCTGCATTGGACCTCCGGAATAATAATCCGAAACAGCCATTTGAAGCAGGATCAGGTCATCTGAATACCTGAATATATCGACGACCCTCGATACGAAATCCCTGTCCGGCACCACCATGTCGGCGTCGAGTTTTATCAGCAGATCGCAGTCACCGTGGATGAACATTTCAAAAAGCGCGTTTACGGCCTGCTTTTTCCCCAGGCCTTCGATGATTTCGTGTTGGATATCCTTGTATGTCTGATTTTTGATTGAATCCCTGCACGCATTTATCTCGTTCTCACCGCTCAAGAGCGTCCCCACCAGGACCCGGGGCCTGCGCCTCCGGCAGGAAGACCTCCAGGCGGGATAACCGGCTGCCCCGGCTTCGTTTTCCCTGTTCAGCCCGGGAAGCATGTTTTCGAAAAACGATTCCAGAATTTTTCTTCCCAGGACCACGTTTTCTCTACCCACACTGAGTCTTTTCCTGTACGCCTCCTCGAAGACGAGGGCCTCGGATAAGGCGGCGGAGCCAACACTGTACCTGGATGCCGTCACCACACCCTTTTCGGCCAGGGCAATCCTCAGCCGGCGCTCGTCGATCAATCTCTGGACAGATTGCTCCACGGCGGCCGGATCACTGGTATCCGTAAGCAGGCAGTTTATTTCGTGCTCGCAGTATTCATGGGCGCCTCCGCGGACAGGCATCACAGCCGCGCACCCTCTAGCCATGGCCTCGAGCCCCGTTCTCCCGAAAGCCTGGTAAACCGAGGCATCGACAAAAATATCGCTTTCCGCGAAGAGTTCCGCGACCTGCGGAGCGGTCAAAACACCCCGGTTGCGAAACTCGAAATCCCGAGGCAGGGAAAGAAACCCGCTGTCGTTGTTCGAGCACCCGAAAATTTCGACAATCACCCTGTCGCCGTTCCTGGTTTTAATCCTTTTCAAAATCTCCATTGTCAGGCGGGGCGATCTTCTCTCTGTTACGGGCCGGACCATGGCCGTGATCCTTACCGGACAATCCGCGTTTTTGCCTATAGACCGGGTGTCCGGCTCGAATACGCGTGTATCCAGGCCCGGGGTCACTTTATGCACACTAAGCGAAGGATGATACTTTTCTACAGTGTGTTTTATCCAGTTTGTTTTTGCGAAAGCTAAAATGCTGTTAATCCGTTCGTAAGAGATGAAAGCCTCTGTGCATTTGGATCTGAATTTCTTGCTGTTACGGTCTATGATCCATGGTTCATAATCCTGGATATAATAAGCTGGAATAATATTTGGATGAAGAAGATAAATATTTTCGAGTGTCCTGATGGTTTCAAAATATGTCCCAACGACTATATTATAAGACGCCGCAATAACATTAAGCTCTTCATTATCTTTATAAAAAACAAAAATTTCTTTTGGAAAATGCGCGTAATTATAAAGTACTTTTTCCCTGAAAACCTCGTTTACCGCTACCCTTGAGTTCCATCCCATTTCGCGAAGGCAGTTCGCCTCCTGGACTACAGACAAGGCCCCGCCGCCTCCCCCTGCGTCATTCAGGAGCCACAGCACGCCGGGCCTGGCCGTCGTTCCGGGAGCCTCCGCAGGTAGACCGGCGAAAGAAGCGTCTTCGAGCCTTTCACGGATACGGTCTATCGCATCTATGCTTTCCCATTTCTTTATATCTCCGCGGATAACATCAGCCCGGTATTTGCTTTCAAGAGACCTGCGGCCTTCGGAGGCGAACTTCCTGCGGTTGCCGTGATTGAAGCTCCTGGATTTATGGTGGTAAACATAGGCGTGATCGGCCACGGCCAGGAGGTAGCCGGCATTCCTGGCGCGGATCGAGTAGTCGTTTTCCTCCCCGTAACCTACGGGAAACACTTGCTCATCCAGGTAACCGACCGTTTTGATCACTTCCTTTTTTATTGCATAGCAAAACCCGTTGAGGAAAGGAACCGCCGGGAATTCCTTGTTCGAAATGCCGTAAAGCGCGGAGGCCATGTGGTCGGGGTCCATGTCGCCGGGCAGAAGATTTACCGCCCAGTCCCCTTTTTCATCGCGAAGCCGGGGAACAGACTGATACGAGGCGGCGTTCGAAAGAGGCCCGATGATCCCGATGCAGGGGTCGCTTTCACCGCACTCCACGATTCGCTCGAGCCATCTGGATGTGACGATGGTATCGCTGTTCAACAGCATGCTGTAGTCCGCGCAGGACGCCCTGAGCCCCTGGTTGGCCGCGCGGGTGTAGCCGAGGGCCTTTTCGTTTTCCACCAGCACTGTGCCCGGCCGGGAACAGGAAACCCGTTTCAGGTAAGCGCCCGTCTCTTCTCCGGACCCGTCGTTTACAAGTATCAACCTGTATGGATACGATGTCTTGGCAAGTATGGAGCCAAGGCACTGTCTTACCTCCTCGAGGGCATTGTGCACGCAGACTATGACATCAACCGAGGGCGTCCGTTTAACCTTCAGGTTATGCTCCGTTACAACCGGGACTTCAATACGGCCGCGTTTCACCGCATTGCGCCTTGAAAGCGCCTTCACCCGCTCCAGGCCGGCTTTTCTGTAGATGGTCGATTCTTTTGCGCCGAGTGCTGTTTTCAAAAACTCAAGAGTCGGCTTCCGCTCCATTTCAGCCAGGGCCGGCGGCAGCACATCCGAATCGTAGTCAGCATCGCTTTCCAGCAAAAAAATAAATGGATACCTGGCTTTTTTCGCTCCGTAATCAAAGATCAGCGAAGAAAACACCCGGGAAGCATCAGGGAGTTGGAGAAAAGGCGAAAAATCAATATACCGGATAAAGCCCCCTGAGCCGTAACCGGAGGCGGCGCGCCGGGCCGCGGCGGAGCCCGAGCGGTCTAGGACTATGAACTCGAAAGGACGGTGCGTGTTAACCCTGCTGAAAGAAGCCAGCAGCCGCTCGAGATTCCCCTGCTCCCGAGGTACCGTGACGAGTATCGACACCCCCCTGTTCAAGGCAGACCGGGCGGGCCGCCTCTCCAGGCTGTTCTTCCCATGGGGAGGGAAATCCACCTTGTATTCCCGGGCCATCTTCCTCAGCTTTCCCATCGGTGCCAGCCCGTCGAAACCCCTCTGGAACCGGGCCTGGAACAAGGCCTTGTCCCGGAGGCTGGAACTCCGGTGATCCTTGCCCGGATCTATTTCGACCAGCGTACATTCTGGATTGTACACGTGCATTGCCCGGGCACGGGCGATGACTGTCAATTCGTTGTCTGCAGCGTGAGATTTGTAGCCAGGGAAAAATATATCTCCGCCGTATAATTCGCTGACCCACTTTGTTCGAACCATGCCGAAGGAGGCTATTTGCCCTTTCCATTTGCCGTCGTTAAAAGCGAGCAGACCCTTTTTGGTTTTCTCGAGCGTATCCCAGGCACACTCGAGCCAGCCCCTTCCGGGCCAGGCGTCCTGGGCGGTGTAAACGATATACTTTGCATTCACCCGTGCGGCGGTTTGGTTCAGCGTCTTTATGAAACCCTGGCGCAGGCTGTCATAAACAACAAGTACACGGCACTCGATGCCGGCCCGGCCGAGAAGCATCCGCGCTGTTTCCATCCCCTTGTCCCGGTCTATGCAGGGCATGATCACGGTGATGCCGCCCGGCAGGTCGCAGGAAAAATCATCGAGTCCCGATGCATCAAGAAGCTCTAGGGGTTCCTTACCATTCATAGGCGTGTAGCTCCTGGGTACGTGCAATGCAGGCCTGTTTCAAAAAGTGAGGTCCACTTTCCATTTCTCAAGCAAAGCCGTGTTTGAATGTTCAAATCTTTTACGCAACAGGGGCCTGAAAATTTCCTCGTCTTTTTTCGTGAGGTTATAGCGACCCATATTGTATATTTTGTCATTGAAACGCATAAT